>NZ_KV827850.1:209756-278633 GCF_001836235.1 Bacillus sp. HMSC036E02
TTTGGATCGATACCGTAATCAAAATGTATCTGTAATTTTCCAATCTTATAACTTAATAACCTATATGACAGCTCTTCAAAATGTCTTAACAGCAATGGAAATTACAGGTGTTAAAGTGCAAAATAAAACAGCAAGAGCATTAGAATTGTTAGAAAGGGTAGGACTCACAGAAGTTGAAGCGAAACGAAACGTCCTGCAACTAAGCGGTGGACAACAACAGCGTGTAGCAATTGCTCGAGCACTATCTTGTAATGTTGATTTACTGATTGCAGATGAGCCGACAGGAAACCTCGACGAGGAAACTGCAATGGATATAATAGAACTATTTCAAGAACTTGCACATAAAGAGAATAAATGCATTATTGTTGTGACGCACTCACAGGCGGTTGCTAAAAAATCAGATCGTGCAGTGTATTTAAGTAAGAAGAAGTTGGTCGTAAATGAAATCTAATATAAACATCGTAGTTATTTAATTCACATAATTTTCGAAATCTATACCTTTCAAAAGTTTATATTTGATTTATAATAATATCAAGCCATAATCAAAATGGTCTCCCTGTACTGAATGTTAAAATAGTTTGTCGTTCCCGTTTTAATAATATTTGAAAAAGAACTTGTAGGATATTCTACAAGTTCTTTTTATTATAATTGGTTACCTATATCATGGGATAATCACACATAAAAAACGGGACATTACCTAGATGTATGACCTAAATATCGTCCCGTTTACCTACTCTGTATAGTTATTGCAGAATTAAACCTACAATCATAATTAAACTAAATACTATTATCCAACCAAACGCACAATAGCCAAAAATTCTAATCCATTTAGGTAATTGATGCATGTTAATTTTATTTGTGGGAACTCCTTGCATAGAAAACATCATTTTTTGATCTCTATCTCTATTATTTTGTTGTTCATACATACTATCATCACCTTTCCAGAACTATTGCGTTTATAGTATATCAGCCTAAAGAAAATTATGTACAGAATAAGAAGGGATAGCATAAATATTATGTGGTGAATTTTATAAATAAATGCATTTAATTGCCATGGTTCTAAGCGCTAATTCGTTATAAATACTGAAAAAGAGCACTACATAAATAGGACTCATTTTCTTCAAATATTAAGTTGCTGGATATAAATCAGAACCAAGGTAACGTTCTTTTATAATTTGAAGATGATGAAGCTCATGACCAGCAATAATGTATGCTAATGCACGAACTGTAACTTCAGAATTATTCGCATTTCCTCTTTGTGACCAAGCTTCTTTATCTAAGCTTCTAAGTAAATACAAGGTAGATTGGCGAACAACTATTAAATTCTCAAGAAGATTTTGCATAGATTGCTTATCAAAACCAGCTCTAAGAACATACATATCATCAAATGAAAAACCTGTTAATAAATTTATACTTACTACAAAAACAAACAAACTCGTCCTATTTAAAGGAGAGTTTGTTTGTTTTTATGTTTAGATAATGGAATACTCATGTAAAATTGCACACTATGTTCCATATTTTTTATTGAATACTTTATATCTAGCGTTTCAAGAATTTGCTTAACAATATATAGCCCTAAACCATTTCCTCCAGTATTTCGATTTCTTGATTTTTCAATTCGATAAAATGGTTTGAAAATTTGTTGTAAATCTTCATCTTTAATATTGACACCTGTATTTATAATTTGCATTTTGATTTGACCTTGTTTCGAATCCTCACTTAACTTTATATAGACTTTTTCATTATGTGGTGAATACATAACCGCATTGTGAATAATATTTTTACATGCTTTTTCTAAAAGAGCACAATCGGTATAAATAAAAAGGTCAGAATTAATTTCTTTTATTATTTCGATGCTTTTTTGAGAAGCAAAAAATTCAAGATCTTTTGTGATTGCACCTATTAACTTTGAAGGATTAACTTCCTCTACTTTTAGTTTGAAGGTGTGTTGTTCTAATTTCGATACGCTTAAAATTTCACGAACTAATTGTTCCATACTTTCAATAATTTGATGATTTTTCTTTAAATATTGATCGCGATTTTGATAAGGGCCAATATTGTATATCATTCCTTCTAAGTATCCTTTCATTACAGTAAGAGGGGACTTTAATTCATGTGCTACAATCGCAAAAAACTCTCTGCGTTTTGTTTCTATTTCTCTTTCTTTTTCAATATCATTTTTTAATTGTTCATTTGCTTTTTTCAAATCAAACATAGCTTGTTGCAAGTTAATAGACATGTCATTCAAACTATTAGATAATTCTCCTAACTCATCTGTAGAGCGAACCTCAATTTTTTCGGAGAAATCTAAATTTGCCATCTTTTGTGCACCTTCATTAATATAAATAAGTGGCTTTGTAATAAACCTGGAATAAAAATAAGCACTTCCTATACCAATAACGAGCACAATGATACTAATATAGGGGAGAAAGCGTACTAAAACCTGTGAAGCTTCATCAATCGGTTGAAATGTAGCAAACACTATAAGCGTTAAACTACCATCTTGAAATTGAATTGGTTTCGTAACGTTATATGAATTGCTAAGGGTACTTGCATTCTCGAATCGTGTTGCTTTAGTAACTACTGTTTTTTGCGTACCACTTTGAATAAAAGAAAATGAAGGAGAGTAAATAATTACTCCTTCTTTATTTTGAAGATAAAGCATCGCATTATTTTTTTTGGCGTATTCATCAAAAAGTGGTATCGCATCTTGAAACATAAGATTTTTAGATTTATCAATGATTTCGTTTATCCCTGTTTGAAGTTGATCTGTTTTATATTGCTCATAAAACGTCGGAAGAAAGAAGTATAAAGTTAAATAAATCAATACTGCAAAGGATAATAAAATGAGAGATGTAGTCATAAAGAGTTTATAAGTAATTTGCTTCATTTTCATGAGTTTCACAATACTATTCATCAATTTTATATCCAATACCCTTTATTGTTTTAATATAAGGGATAGCTAATTTTTTGCGTAGGTTTTTAATATGTGTATCAATTATTCGTGTTTCTCCAAAATAATCGTAACCCCAAACCTTTTCAACGATATTTTCTCTTGTGAGTACTTTTCTCTCATTTTGAAATAGTAGTTGTAGAATTTCAAACTCTTTTGTCGTTAATATAATTTCAACGTCATTTACATATACTCTATATGCATCCACATCAATACGCACTTCTTTAAATATCAAATGATTATTTACATTTTTATCATAACTTCTTCTAAGTACAGCTTCGACTCGTCTAATCAAAACATGAAATGAAAAGGGCTTTGTTATATAGTCATCGATCCCAAGGTCGAATCCTTTCATTTGATCTTCCTCTTCTTCTAACGCAGTTAGCATAATAATTGGTACGTTTGACTGACTTCGGATCATTTTAGAAACTTCAAACCCATTAAGATTGGGCATCATGACATCTAGAAGAATTAAATCAAATGATTGCTTATTAAATTGTGTCATACCCTCTAGTCCATCTGAAGCGACTAACACTGTATAATGCTGTGTCATTAAAAATTGTTTAATTAATTCCTGAATTTCTTGATCGTCCTCTACCACGAGAATATGATAGTTTTTCATAATATCACCTCTGGTAGTCATTATAGCCGTACTATCTGGAGTTTATGTGGAGATACAATAGGAACTTCATAGGACGTTTAACGTAGTAGCTCCATTTTCAAGATTGTGTATTCTCCATAAAAAAGTATTATTACCCATATTCCTTTTTTATAGAGAAATATTTGTGCGCTTGAAAAAACTTATTATATAAAAAGCTAAACAATTAATATTTACAAAAAACTAATGTATAATAATGTAAATTGCATGTAGTTTTTTAAACTGTTTGAACATATACTTTTGATACTTTACTAGAAGGGGAAAGGGAAAGGGAGATGAATTTAAATATAAAAGAAGCCAGCGAAATTTTAGAGCTTACGCCACAAATTTTTTAGTTTTTTTGCTAATTTAGTAAAGGCCTAAGGTGCAAACAAGGGATTATTTAAATCATGTGAGAAAGGTTGTGAAATTATTTGATGGGTTATAAAGCGATGCTGTTTGATTTAGATGATACGTTAATTGATAGGGATAAGGCAGTAGATAACTTGTTTTTATTAGTTTTAGAAAAATGTTATGAGGATGTTAGTGATACAGTCAAAAACAATATGTTACAGAAATTCAAAGAATACGATAAAAGGGAATACGGCATTAGTGATAAAACGATAGTTTTAGAATCATTATTTGATGAATTCGCGCCGAAATATAGATTGCCACACAATTATATCCAAGATTTTTGGAATGAAAATTTACCTAAATGTTTTTCAATAGACCAAAATACTATTCATTTCTTAAATCAAATAAAGAAGCACTTTAAAGTTGGAATTATAACAAATGGCTCAACGCATAGACAAAAAGCTAAAATAATTAACACGAATTTAAACAATTACTTTGATACGATTATTATTTCTGAAGAAGTAGGATTGAGTAAACCTGATAAACATATATTCGAACTAGCATTAAATAAGCTTAATGTGCAATCAGAAGATGTATTATTTATTGGAGATGACTTAGAAAAGGATATTGCTGGTCCTCAAAATGCAAATATAAAAGGTGTGTGGTTTAACCCTCAGAAAATCAAGAATACTACCAAAATACAACCATATGCCGAGATTAACACTTTGGATAGTTTGTTAAGTTATATTACTCCACAATATTTTTATAACAAGTAAAAGTAATTCTGTATATACATATTCAAAAATATAAAAAAGAGAAACTATCATTAATTTCATTGACCGTATTAGTAATAAAAAATATATATTTACAATAAAAATAGAGGCAATTTTTTATAGCTGTGGCTAATTTAATCTATGATTAATACGAAGTTTTGTAAAACAATTTTACTTGTACTGTATAAATTGAAAAACTAAGTACATTAAAGTAATAATTATATCCTGCTAAATTCCCCCATTGCACTTAGTTTATAATTATATACGATATAGAAGAACTGATGTTTGTGGTAAACTAAGAGATGAATAAAGGGGGAGTTGTCTTGAACAATTTTAATAATATAATCCAAAATTTAAATAATATAGTTTACAAACCTAACAATTTAATGATTACGAATCTAAAAGAAGAAAAGCAAAACGCAGAATATGCAGGATGTTTATTCCACTTAAATAACAAAACCATTCGTTTTAGAAAATCAAAAGTTACACCTAATAAAACTGGTCAATTTGTTTCTTTTTGGGAGAAAGATGAAAATATGCGAAATAGAGCGTTCTCTTATAAAGCTGCTCCTGATTTATTAGTAATCACTTGTATTGCTGATAATAAACTAGGACAATTTATTTTTCCTAAAGAGATTCTTCTTAAAGAAAAAATATTGAGAACACAAAATCAAACAGGGAAAATGGCAATGAGAATTTATCCTGTTTGGGATACCACTGTTAGCAATCAAGCTAAAAAGAGTCAAATGTGGCAACTTCAGTATTTTGTTGATTTAAGTGATAGTAATAATTTGCCTATAGATAAACTATTAAATTTATATTCGTAGCTTTTGATCTACTCCAAAAAGAAGTAATTACAGAAAAGGCATTTGTAATGACGCCTTCTATTAATTTACCCCGTGAATCGTAATTTTTGTACCGGTACAGTTAAATGAAATGTACGTTGTTACAGTGCCTCTTAAAATTTACAATCAGCATATAATATTTTAACTTATACATTTTAAGGGGTGCTGACTATGACAAGTCTACAACATAAGCTTTTTACAAGATTGAATCTTGCAAAGCGTACTGAAGTGAAGTTTGAAGAATTGAATACAATTCTCTTTACATTTGCACACACTATACCATTTGAGAATTTAGATGTTATAGCACGAAATACGAATCAAATCTCTCTGGAAAACTTACGAGAGAAAATTTTAACTAGTTCCCGTGGTGGACTTTGCTACGAATTAAATACTCTTTTTTACTATTTCTTAAAAGACTGTGGCTATGATGTACAACTGGCATTAGGTACGGTGTATAAAAATGATATAAATGCATGGGCACTGGAGGATGGCCATATAACAATTATTTTAACTTATGATAATCTACAGTATTTAATTGATGTAGGTATAGCTTCGTTAGTACCTCTTGTTCCTGTACCTTTTACTGGCGAGTCTGTTTCTTCAAAAAATGGTTCGTACCGAGTGAGACGAAAAGATACAAGTAAAGGAAATTATGTTTTAGAAAGAATAGATACTGATGGAGAATGGAAAATTTGTCATGCTTTTTATAAACCTAATATTGATGAGATAGTAATAAACGATGTTCAAAGAAGAGTGATAGAAGATGAGAAGTCTATTTTTAATAAAGGACCAATTGCAGTAAAGTTGACGAACTCTGGTCATATTTCATTAACGAATACAAGTTTAACTGAAGTTGTTCATGGGGAAAAAACTAAGCGTGAAATTACAGAAGATCAATATAAAGAGTTTTTATATACTTTATTTGCTATTAAGTTATGAATAATAAAGATAGCCGGTTCTTATTCAGAAGCGGCTATCTTTATTATTTTTGGTGTAAATGGTTTTCTTCTAATATGTTTCGGAAACTGCGGTATAGTTAATGTTTTTAATGTTTCCTTCGCTTCTTCATATGTATGAAAAATTGGTTCTTTTCCATCATCCCCTTGTAAAACTAGCCCTTCATCTCGGATTACATATGGCATAAAACCACCCCATCTAGTAAAGAATTATATTCTTTTGCAGCAGAATAATACGATTTAAAGTTGATTTTCTTAATACATATAATACACTAGAACAGTACGCAAAAGTATGTACAATGAATTTTGAATGTAAAGGAAGATTAATATGTCAGTTATTGATAAATTGAAACTTAATAAGTATACAAATATGGTCGTTATTAACGAACCAAGTGATTATGACATTTTTACAGGTAAAGAAACTGCATTCTCAAAAGAACACGATGCTATCTTTATATTTGTAGAAACGCTTGATGAAATGGTGAAACAAACGAATTTTATTATAAGTAATGAAGAATTACTAATTGAAAAAGGTTACGTATTCTTCGCATATCCGAAAAAAGGTAATGCTCGTTATAGTACGTTTATTCACCGTGATGAGATGTTTCCGGCATTAAATGTTGGAGAAGATGGTTATGTGGGAGAAAGTGATATTAAATTTGCACGAATGGTAAGTATGGATGAAGTCTTTACTGTTGTAGGTTTAAAACGCGAGAAGAAAAAAATAACGAAAACATCTGCTATGAGTCAATGTGTTGCCGATTATGCAGATCGAATTAAAGATGTTGAAGCATTATTAGCTAATCATCCGAATGAACTTAAGTTTTATCAAAGTTTAACGCCTGGATATCAGAAAGATTGGGCACGTAATCTTTTTTCTGTAAAACAAGAAAAAACACGTGAAAAACGTCTAGAGAAAATGATAGAGATCCTTTCACAAGGCTATAAAACAATTGAATTATTCCGTAAGAAGAAAAAATAATGATTAAGAAAGTCACAATGCTGCAACAATTAATTGTGATGAGTACATTGAAAAAAGTATTCCTTCTATTATACTAAGGAATGTTCTTATATTTATATAATTAGCAAAAGAGAAAAGGTGTTTGAGATGAAATCGTATATTGTAGTTGGATCTGGAATTTTAGGAGCGTCTACTGCTTATCATCTTGCTAAGGCAGGTGCGAATGTTACTATCGTGGATCGCCAACAATTAGGGCAAGCAACTGATGCAGGAGCAGGTATTGTATGTCCATGGCTATCGCAGCGTCGTAATAAAGCATGGTATAAAATTGTTAAAGGCGGTGCACGTTACTATTCTTCGTTAATTCAGCAATTAGAAGAAGACGGTGAAACTGACACAGGATATAATCGTGTAGGTGCAATTAGTTTACATACTGACGAGAAAAAGTTAGATCAAATGGAAGAGCGAGCTTATAAACGACGTGAAGATGCCCCAGAGATTGGTGAAATCACTCGCTTATCAGCTGAAGAAACAAAAAAATTATTCCCAGCATTATCAGACGAATATAGTTCTGTTCATATTAGTGGTGCTGCACGAGTAAATGGAAGATTATTACGCAATGCATTAATAAGTGCTGCGAAAAAACATGGTGCAACTTTAATAAAAGGCGATGCTATATTAGTCCGTGAAGGAAATCATATTACGGGAGTTACAGTAAACGATGAAACAATTTTAGCGGAAAAGGTTATTGTAACTGCAGGCGCATGGGCGAACGAAATCTTGAATCCATTAGGAATTAATTTCTTAGTTACATTCCAAAAAGGACAAATTGTTCATCTGCAAATCGAGAATACAGCAACAGAAAATATGCCAGTTGTTATGCCACCGAACGATCAATATATTTTAACGTTTGACAATGGGCATGTCGTAATTGGTGCAACACATGAGAATGATACTGGTTTCGATCATCGTGTAACAGCAGGTGGTTTACATGAAGTATTCCATAAGGCATTAGCAGTTGCACCTGGCTTAGAAAATGCTACAGTGCTTGAAACGAGAGTTGGATTCAGACCATTTACACCAGGATTCTTACCTGTTATCGGACCACTACCTAACTTTAAAGGAATTCTCGTTGCGAATGGATTAGGAGCTTCGGGTTTAACAGCTGGTCCATACTTAGGAGCGGAACTTGCTAAATTAGCGCTGGGACAACCAATTGAATTAGATTTAAATGATTATGATGTTGCTGGCGCAATTGAATAATATAGGGTACTGCTAACATTTAGGAAGAACCATGCTAAACAAATTCGACAAGGAATAAGCAGTTTTCCCTCTGTTAAGAGTAAGCCTGTTTATGAAAAATAAAATTCTTTAAAAATAGAAGGCCGACATTATAAACCTGCATTAATAATGTAGAATTGTGATGTCGGCTCTTTATTTATATTTATTTAAAACTTATTTTTGAGAGGAGCTTAAGCAATGAGAGCGCCATATCAAGTATTGATATTTCCTTATATAAAAACTACTGATTCCATTCAATATGCTATTTTCAACCGAAGTGATTATAGTTATTGGCAAGGAATAGCTGGTGGCGGAGAAGTCGGTGAGATTCCTATTGAATCAGCAAAACGGGAAGCGTTTGAAGAGGCTGGTATTACAAGAGAATGTCCATATATACAATTAGATTCTGTGTCTTCACTACCCGTAGAGGATGTAGTTAGAGGATTCCTTTGGGGAGAAGAGGTTTATGTAATAAAAGAATTTTCTTTTGGAGTTAAAGTCCCTACAAAAAACATATCATTATCTAAAGAACACTTTAATTATAAATGGTTATGCTTTGAGGAAGCAGTAACGCTTTTGAAATGGGATAGCAACAAAACAGCATTGTGGGAATTAAACAAAAGACTATTAAAACAATAAAAGTTTTTGCTAACAAAAATAGTTGTGGAAGAAGAATTGAACCATTAACAAACCCTTGCTACATTTCTAAACAATGTTTTAGGTTATAAAATAGAGTAATATAGATTTGGCATGTTATGCTAAAATTCGCTTAGTGTATATTTTCGTTAAAATGTGGGTGGGCCCCCTTTTAGCAAAACCGGAGTGGGAATGATGAGTATAAATAGTTTTGTGGGATTGATAAATGACGAATTATTAAAAGAGGTAAGTATAAGAAGTGATGATGAATTCGAGCCTGTAGTAGTTAAAGATATTCCTAGACTTTGGAAGTGTTTAGGAACAGGTAATTATGCCGCAGTATTCATGCACAGAGAATACAAAGATTGGGTAGTGAAAGTTTACGTGCGAGAAGGAGAAGGAATTGAAAAAGAGTCAGAAGTATACCGAAGAATTGGAGATCATCCTTCTTATTCAAAGCTTATATATAAAGGGAAAAATTTCATAGTATTGAAACGTTTAAAAGAAATTACCTTATACGATGCCCTTCATAAGGGGATTAAAATTCCTAAGCAGGTGATCCTTGATATAAATAAAGCTTTAGAGTATGCGAGGGAACAAGGATTAACTCCTTGTGATGTTCACGGGAAAAATGTGATGATGGAAAAAGGAAGGGGATATGTAGTCGATGTATCTGATTTCTTAAAAACAAAAGAAGATAGTAAGTGGAGGGATCTAGAAAAGGCATATTTCACCTTTTATTTTCCTTTCATTTATAAATTGCCTTTCTCTGTTAAAATACCGTATTTTATGTTAAACATTGTTAGACGTTCGTATAGAAAATATAAGAAGCTTAAAAAGAACTTCAAATTATAAAAGGACCACATATGTTCCTGAAAACGAGTTAAATTCACATAAATAACTTTAGAAAAATTTTAAATTTTGTTTAGGGGCTACTTCAAGACCTTAGCTTGCTGAGCATGTGGTGCTACCTCAAAATATAAAAAGATTAGGAGTGAACCCTAATCTTTTTATTTATACATATTTTTGTTAGTTATATATATCACTATCAATTCCAAAACGGGATATTTTGAATAAATGAAACCGTCAAAATAAGTGTTGATGCGGAACCAGCAGTTACTAAAGTTACTATTTTTCGTACGTTCTATTCTTTTGAAGGTTTTATAAGTTCTGTAATTAACACAATCCATATTATGATAGAAACTATTGAAATAATATTTATAGACATATGTAACACATCCCTTCTTGTTTTCACATAAATATTGCTTCTTTTATAAAATAAAAGCAATTTAACAAGAAAATATGTAACGCATTAAAAATCAATATTTTCCTGTTAAACCACCTTTTTTAAATAGAAATACGACTGATAAAACGATAACAACAGCCTTCAAACTGCCCCAATATGGATAAATAGCATGATCAGTTAGACTAGCATGCTGAAAAATATTCTCTAAACCGAAAATTCCTATCATGACTGCTAAAAGGAATGAAGCTGATCCATACATCCCTTTACGATAGAGGGTAAATAAATAGACTGCGAAAATTAGTGGTAAGATGATTTGTAGTACGATTATCATAGTTCGTCCCCCAGATTATTTATAATTATATTATATACAAAATTGTAATAAAAAGGAAGAAAACTTATTTGATACTAACAGAACTACTCTAATCATATTCTTCTATAAAAAAGAAGAAAAAGGGGTGTACAGTTAATTGACAAAAGTTAAAGTTAGTTTACGACCCATTGTTCATAACGTAAATTTACCAACTGTATTGAAAACAACGATACTTCCAGGTGAATCGACCGAAAGACTATTTATCGCAACTCAATTAGGAGAGATTTTTTACATAGGGGACGGAGTTATAAAGACATTTTTAGATATTCGTCACCTAATTATTAAATTAGGTACATTTGAAGAAGGTGTTTCTAGTAGCGGTTATGATGAACGCGGATTGCTAGGACTTGCGTTCCATCCACAATTTTATCAAAATGGGTTATTTTATCTTCATTATTCAGTAGCCGGAACTCAAGGACCAGGTGCACTTTCTGAACAATTTAAACCGAATCCTTGTGACCCTAAAACGTTAAATTTGAAGTGGGTTAATAGAAATACGCAATATGATCACATTGATACAGTGGAAGAATGGACTTTACAATCTAATGGTCAAGCTCAAAAGCGACGAACATTACTGAATGTAAGAAGACCATTTTTTAATCATAACGGAGTCAATAGTTTAAACTTTTCACCTGAGACTGGAAAACTTGTTTTTACAAATGGAGATGGTGGATCAGGTTATGATCCATTTAATTTAAGCCAAGATGATTTAGAAATAGCAGGAAAAATAATTGAAATCGATGTAAGTAAAAATACATTTATAAATAACCCTCCTGTAGTTACACGCTTTAATGAACTTCCTTTATCTATACAAGAAACACTTACAGTAATTGCAAAAGGAGTACGTAATATAACCGGCATTTCATTTCAAAGGTTTTATAATCAATATATCAAATACGCCGGAAATGTCGGACAAGATATTGTAGAGTCTATTTTTTCATTTGTTCAATATAAACCTATACCGGTAACAGAACTTGTTCAAATGCATTTTATGAGGTTAACTCCCAATCAAGATGGGTTTATCAATTTTGGGTGGCGAGGATGGGAAGGGGATTTACCTACTTCTTTTATACGACATTGTTCTGAGAATCAGACTTTGGATGAGAGAACGATGGTTTATTATGATGAAACAATACAAACTTCAGTGAAGCGTATTCTGCCTCTACTTAGTTATTTTCATAAAGATTCTAGAACAGATAAGTTTGGAGGAACTTCACTTACAGGAGTTCAGCCATATATGGGAAATGCAATTCCAAATTTAACAGGTAGCGTTGTTTTTACTGACCTTGCGAAGAAAGGAGAATCCCAGTCTCCAATTAAGGGTGTTTTAGCCTATACTAGAGCAGGTACAGACGGTAAACATGCTGACTTTTATGCTATTGAAACCAATTATGATTTTGGTACGCAAGCAGCTTATTATATGAGTTTAGGAACAAATTCGAATCAAACTAAGTTATATTTAGGAGTTTACAGTTCTATGAAAGTAACTGATTTTAACAAAGGTACCATTTTTGAAATTATTCCTTGATACGATATAAATTCTCAGTTTAAAAACATAAAGAGTTTATTCTGCTTCCAAAACGCACAACTTGACTTGTCCCCCTAAAAATCTTCAATCTATAAGTATCTATTTTATATAGTGATTTATAACTAGTAGAAAGCAACTCATAAACCATAAGTGTATGAATAATATAGAAAGTAATGAATGTGGTATCTTTAGGGGGTATTTTAATGAATTGGTTTGTACGTTATTGGTATCAACTGATGATAGAACATGATACGAGCTTTGTTCATAAAAGAAAATTGTCCCTTGCGAATAAGTTAGTACTTACAGCTTTGATGAGTGCATTAGCCACCATGTTTCAAGCAGCTGGGAACTTAGTTCCTGGTATAGGTTTGCTCATTAGTCCATTTTCGACATTACCGATTTTTTTTGCTATTTTTTATTCTATTCGTGAGGGAATACTTTCTTATATTCTTACTATTTTTCTATTATTTATTATTGAGCCCAGTGAACTAATTGTCTTTCCTTTTACTACAGGCTTATTAGGTCTAGCCTTAGGAGTATCCTTTTTAAAATTAAAGAGGAGAATTTGGATTGTTTCTTTTTCAGCAACTTGTCTACTTATAGGTATTATGATCGTTCTCGATGTTTTCCACTTTCCGGTACTTGGTCCTGCTGTTCATACAACTATGGATATAAAAATTATTTTATCAATATTTATAATGAGCTTTCTATACTGTTGGATTTATGCAGGTTTTTGCAGAATAATGATGAATAGATTATATAAAGTGTTGTATTGACAATGGCATAATGAGGATTGGAGATTGAATTCATGACTAACGTTGCAGTTAGACGACCGAATTTGAATGATGTAGATGAACTATATTTATTTTTCCGTATAGTTATTACGAATACATACAAAAATGAAGGATTGTCACAATTATTGGATGACATAGAAAATGAAATTAACTCAAAAAAGCAGTATTTGAAAAGTGATTTTGATAGTAACGGAGAAAGTCGTTACTTTTTATTAGCAATTGATACAAGTAACAATAAAATCATTGGAACAATCGAAATCGGTCCAGCAAGTACATTGATTAATAGTTGTACAGGTGGTGTGCTTAAAAATTTGTATGAAATAGGAACTGTATTCATACTTCCGGAGTATCAAAGAAAGGGAATAGGGAGTTTATTACTACATACAATGTTTCTTACATTACTTAGCAGAGGGATAACAGAATATTGTTTAGATAGTGGATATAAAAATGCGCAAAGTATATGGACGAAAAAGTTTGGAAAACCTAACTATGTATTGAAAGATTACTGGGGAGAATCCAGTGATCATATGATTTGGAAGAAAAGTTTACATGATACACCTATAATATTTGAATTATAAAATGAAATATGCCTCTGAACATAGCTTTTCTTACTTATGTATGCTATTATTTATCTTTATAATAAAAGAGGACGTGAATGAACTTGATTAAAATTAATATTCCTGAAGCTGATGTTTCAATTACTGAACGTAAACAAGTTATTAAAGGAGACGAGCCAATCATTACTCCAATTAATGGATTTATCGATTTCCACTTGTTCCCTAGAGATAAAGGCGGCATTTTTATGTTTTACAATATTAATGACGAACTTCTTTTCGTAGGTAAAGCTCGTAAAATTAGACAACGTATTAAGAAGCATTTTGAAGATAATGTTTCACCAATTAAAAATCACCGTGATGAAGTATACCGCATTGATGCATGTATCGTAGAAGATCCAACAGAAAGAGAAATTTACGAAACATATATCATTAATGAATACAAAGCGAAATATAACGTTGATAAAGTATTCTACAAATAATCAACATTAATAAAAAACAATCCTAGCTAATATGCAAGGATTGTTTTTTATTTAGATTTATTCTTCATATCTTTCTCCTTTTTTCAAATGATTAGCAGCAACAAAACAGATTACACCTATAAATATAAGTACAATACCAACCGTTTTATGTTTTCCCTCAAAGAAAGGAATATCTGAAATAACATTTGTCATACATAGTCCTAAAAATACAAGGATAGGGCCCACCCAAAGTAATACATTACCGAATTTTGTGTGCTTCCACATAATAACCCTCCTTAACCCTCTTTACATATATATCCATAAATAAAAAGTAAATTCATAGAGAAATATAGTTTTTTTCATATCGAAAATTTAACCCTCATATATTGGTACAAGCAAAAGAGAAAGGAGACCATCATGAATTGGTTAGAAGCTTTCATACTAGGTATAATTCAAGGTTTAACAGAATTTTTACCAATCAGTAGTACCGGACATCTTTATTTAGGAAGGCATTTGTTCCGATTAGATGAGGCTGGCTTATTTTTAGATACGCTGCTGCATATTGGGACTTTACTTGCGGTTTTTATTTATTACAAAAAAGAATTTATATATTTAATTAAAAACCCATTTTCAAAGCTCATGTTATTACTTATCGTTGGGACAATACCCGCAGTTGTAATTGGTTTATTGTTTAAAGATTTCTTTGAAGATATTTCAAAAACAGGAATCACGATCGGTTGGGAGTTTTTAGTGACCGGATTCTTTCTCTACATGGCAGATAAACAAAAGAATGGTCGTAAAAAAATGGATGACATAACATATAAAGACGCATTAATTATCGGTTCATTTCAAGCTGCTGCTATTTTTCCAGCCATTTCCCGTTCTGGAATGACAATTGTCGCTGCATTATGGAGAAAATTAGACCGTGAAACTGCTGCTTACTTTTCTTTTTTACTATCGACACCAGCCATCGTTGGAGCTATCGTTTTGCAATTTGTAGACGTTTTTCAAGGGAAAGCAGAATCTATTTCTAGTACATCTTTAATTGTCGGAACGTTATCAGCAGCCTTTTTTGGATACATAGCCGTTTCATGGATGATTCAATATTTAAAACGTCACTCCTTAAAAGTATTCGCGTATTACGTATGGGGATTAGGTATTTTAATTTTAATGTTGCAATTTACTGATGTATTTTAAGTATAATGATAAAGAAGTTAATTAGTTTAAGATCCTGTTTCATTCATACAAGGCAGGATCTCTTTTTATTAAGGGGGAAAATATGTTTAATAAGGCTATCGTTATTGGTGGAAGTATGGCAGGAAAGTTTGCAGCAAAAGCATTATCAACTTCTTTTAAAGAAGTAATCATTATAGAAGCTGGTGAAAGATGGGATGGAAAGTCTTCGAGAAAAAGAGTTCCACAAAGTAATCATCCTCACGTGTTATTAAAAGGTGGAGAAAACGCAATTGAAGAATTGTTTCCTAATATTACGAACGAATTAATAGAAGCGGGTAGTATAATAAACAACTTTACGCGTGATTTGAAATGGCATCAATTCGGTCTATGGAAACAACCGTTCATAGGGGAAGTACATATGATTCAACAAAGTCGTCCTTTGCTAGAATGGCATATTCAAAAACGAATACATCAAATTTCAAATATTACTATTAAATATGAAACATTGGTTAAAGGGTTATTGGTAGATGCAAAGCTTAACAAGGTGTGTGGAGTAAAAGTTAAATATTTAGAGACAAACACACAAGAAGAAGTTCATGCGGATCTTGTAGTTGATGCGAGTGGATTTGGCTCAAAAAGTATAGAGTGGCTACGAGAATACGAAATTAAAGTACAAGAAGAGAAAGTTCGTATTGATTTATTTTACGCAACGAAAATGTTCAAACTTAAAGAAAATGAGGAGTTAGACTGTTGTAATATGCTAATGTCTCCTAGTTTCCCTGATAACCCTTATGGCGTTCTTATTCAAACGATAGAAGATAATCGTTATTTTGTTACTTTTAGTGGATACGCAAATGAGAAAGCACCACAAACAGATGATGAGTTTTATGATTTTGCTGAAAATCTATCAATTTCTAATGTTACAGACTTCTTAAATAAGGCTGAGGGAATTACTGATATAAAGACATACAAAATCCCTTATCAAGTACGCCGGCGATTTGATTTAGTGAATAATGTACCAGAAGGATTATTAGTTGTTGGAGATGCGCAATGTCGTTTTGATCCCGTTTTCGGCCAAGGCGTATCAGTTGCTGCTATGGAGGCTCACCAATTGCAATTACTTTTGCAAGATAGAAAACAACTTGATAAAACATTTACACAACAATTTTATAAAAAGGCAGCTACTATAATAGAAACCCCTTGGGATATGACAACAACAGAAATATCACGTCACCCGCAACTAAAGAGAGAATTAACTACAAAACAAAAATTTCAACTATGGTATACGAAGCAAATATATCGACTATCCGCAAGTAATTCTGATGTTTATATTCGGTTAGTACGAGTGATGAATTTAATTCGTAGTCCATTTCATCTCTTTCATCCGAAAGTGCTACTATCTGTATTACTTAATCGAAAGAAATAGCAGGAATATAATTGATTAAAAAAGAATGTATAACAGTTAGTAAATCAAGAAGGAGAATACGGAATGGAAATATACATAGAGCAACTAAAGAAACAAGATGCTAAGGATTTATTTACGTTTGAACTTACAAATAAATCTTTTTTTGAAACAATGGTACCAAATCGTGGCTCGAAATATTTTGAATTTGAATATTTCCAAAAACTACTAGACGATTTATTAATAGAACAGGCAGATGGAGATTCTTATTTTTATTTAATTCGTAATGAAGAAAAAGAAATTGTAGGGCGAATCAATTTAGTAGATATAGATACGGAAACTCGAATTAGTTCGCTCGGGTATCGTGTCGGAGAAAAATTTACTAAAAAAGGAGTTGCAACAGCAGCCGTAAAATTAATTTTAGATGTAGTGAAAAATAATGAAATTACTGAAGTTTATGCTAAAACAACGACTAATAATCTCGCATCACAAATTGTACTAGAAAAAAGCGGATTTTCTTCTTATCAAAACGAATCAGATATAACATCTGTAGAATTAAATGGAGAACATGTGAAGTTTGTACACTATATTTGGAGAAATACTTCACACTTATAATAAGGAGGACTTATTCATGAATGATTTACGTTATCCAATTGGCCAATTTACATACAAACGTCCTATAACTGAAGAAATGATTGATACATGGATTCAAGAAATTGAAGATTTACCTAATGAACTAACAAGGGCAATTAAAGATTTAGATCAGAAGCAGTTAGATACACCATATCGCGTTGGAGGTTGGACTGTACGTCAAGTAGTTCATCACGTCGTTGATAGCCATATGAATAGCTACATACGTTTTAAATTAGCACTGACAGAAAAGAATCCAACTATTAAGCCGTATAAAGAAGAGAAGTGGGCAGAGTTACCCGATTCAAAATTACCGGTAGATGTTTCACTAGTAATGCTAGATTCATTACATAAAAGATGGGTTAATCTTTTATATTCTCTAGAAATTGAAGATTTAGAAAAGACATTTAACCATCCTGAAACTGGTGAAACAAAACTTGCTGTTGCAATAGGACTATATGCATGGCATGGGCGTCACCATACCGCTCATATTACTTCTTTAAGAAAGCGTCTAAATTGGTAACATGGAGATTATATTAGAAAAGGTGACAGAAACTGATGCAGAAGTTATATTTCAAATGCAAATAGACTCATTTAGCTCTTTATTACATAAATATAAAGACTATGAAACAAATCCAGCAAATGAAACTATTGAAAAAACTATTTTTAGAATAAATAATCCCAGCAGTAATTTTTATAAGGTGATAATAGATTCGAAACTTGTTGGAGCGATATGTATATCCGCAAAAGAACTACCTTATAAATTTTGGATTAGTCCAATGTTTATTCATCCAATCTATCAAGGGAAAGGAATTGCTCAGAAGGTACTTATTTTAATTGAAGAAATGTTTCCAGAAGCACGAAGTTTTGAACTTGCTACGATTTTAGAAGAAGAAAGAAATTGTTTTCTATACGAGAAAATGGGGTATAAAAGAACAGAAGTAATAAAGAAATTAAATGATAAAACTACACTTGTTTATTACAAAAAAGAAAGGTAAAGCATTTAAAATACGCTTTACCTTTTTATGTTATTTTAGATTAAATATACAAAAATAATGTATGTTCTTCCAAAATACTCGGGTTAGTAATTTTGAAAATGAATAAAGATACAAAAACCACTACTTTGTCGTAAAGGTTACTAGCGCTTTTTGAATGCTTAAAATACTATCGTCACCTTTAAATTCTTTCGTAATTGGTTCCTCCATACTAGACACCCAAATTTTAAGTTCTGCATCTAAATCAAAATGCCCAGCCGTTTCGATGCTATATTGTGTAATACTTTTATAAGGAATAGAATGGTATTCTGTTTTTTTGCCAGTTACTCCTTGTTTATCTACTAATATAAGACGACGATTTGTAAATACGATTAGATCACGAATTAATTTATAAGCATGCTCTACTTTTTCATCGTCTAGCATAATCTTCTCTAAATCACGTTCTACACTTTCAGAACTCGTATTTGATGCATTTCCTAAAATACCGCTAAATAAACCCATATTAAATTCCTCCTTTAATATATGTGGAATGAATTACTTATATTGTAACATGTTACTCACAAAGATATTATCACATTACTTTAGTAGTTTCTGGTTATTGTTGTGATTAGTTTATATAACCTCACCTTAAAATCTTATGCTAATATGAAATTAAGAAAAAAGAAGCAGAGGGATATAGAATGAAGAATGTCGGTTTAGTATTAGAGGGCGGAGGAATGAAAGGTTTATATACTGCAGGTGTACTCGAATATTTCATGGAAAAGAACTTATTCTTTCCATATGTAGTCGGCGTATCAGCTGGAGCCTGTATGGGAGCAACCTATTTGTCGCGTCAACAAGGGAGAAATAAGAAGGTAAATACAGAGCTAGTATCAGATTACAGGTATATATCTTATCGAAATTTAATTCGAAAACGTGAATTATTTGGAATGGACTTTTTATTTGATGAAGTACCTAATAAAATTGTTCCATTTGATTTTCAAACTTTCTTAAACTGTAATGAACAATTTGTTATAGGGACGACTGATTGCGAATCAGGACAAGCTGTTTATTATAATAAAACAGAACATGGAAATGATATTTTAAAAATCATCCGTGCATCCAGCTCTGTGCCGTTTATAGCACCAGCTGTAGAATATGATAATCGAAAATTACTAGATGGAGGAATTATAGATCCTATACCAGTTTTAAAAGCTCAAACTGATGGTTATGAAAAGAACGTTGTAATTATGACAAAGCCAGAAGGATACGAGAAGCAGCGAAATAAATTTTCTGGTCTAGCTAAAATTCTATATAGAAAATATCCGAAAATCGCAGAGAATTTAGTAGACCATTATCGTTTTTATAATGAGACGATATCTTATATGAATCGAGAAGAACAAAAAGATAATTTTTATGTAATTCAACCAAGTGTACAGCTTCCTATAAGCGGAATAGAAAGAAATAAGGAAAAGCTCGTTAATCTATATAATCTTGGGTATATCGATGCTCAATATCATTATGAAAACTTATTAAATTGGATAGAGAAATAAAGGAGGAGAAAGTTGAAGTTAGGAAAACAAATTATTTTTAAGGAATTGCAGAAAATGCATATTCCACTTCATAAACCGTTTCCTTATCGTGCTACAGCAAAATTGCAGCGAGACTTAAAAAGTAAATTTACCGAAGATGACTGTATAAACGCTGATTTTAATCATTATTGGATGCATCCAGCAGCTACTTTAAATTCTGTACTAAATGGAAACGAACAGAACATTACGTTTCAACAAATAAAGTGGTTAAGAAAATCGTTTTTCGAGTGGTTTCCGCAATATCGTTTTCTAGAAACAGAAATTGTGAATTATCCCATTTTGTATAGAGATTTCATAAGTTATGAGAAGACCAGAAAGCTATTACTTTATTACCTTACTGAATAAAAGCGAAAACGTACAGGTTACATTACTTGTACGTTTTTTTGTTCATAAAACATTCAATATTAACAACTAGTTTATATAGGAATTCTAATGAGAAGAAAGAAGTACATATAATAGAATGATGCAGGGGAGGAGAGAGGAATAGCTGTTTTACTTTAAGTTATTGTCCAACTCGAATACAGTTAGTTATTTATGTTAAAATATTTCGAGTGAAATCAAGCTTTTAAGGATTTCATTAAACATTAAACAAAACAAGTTAGCAACGTAGAAGGGATAACATTAACATGAAAAACGTATCAAATATAGATAAAGTAGAATCAATAAAATCTTTACAGTCAACAATTAGTAAACTTGAAAATGCCTTATCACAGATGACTCACAAAGGATCAAATACTACTTTAGTGAAAAAAAGACTCAAAGCAGCTAGTATCGGCTTAGCTATGTTAGAAAGTGTTTGGAAGCAAGAAACTCATCATTATACTCAGGAAGATTTAGCAGAAGCTCGTAATGTTCTGATTGGTTTGCTTCCATCAATTGAAAAGATTTACGTTAAGTCGAAGCTTGGGAGTCCTCAAAGAACGCTTTTAGAAAGAAGAATAAAATCGTTGGAACTTTCTATTCAAGCAATAGATACTTATTCTAGTAAATAACTCATTTAAAGAGTCTTATTACAAAAGTGTAGCAAGGCTCTTATATTATTCTATCAAAATTAAATATCCTTACTGCCACATTGCAGCAAGGGCAAAACATCTTGATCTACCTCATAATTATTCTTAAACTTCACATCTTCAAGAACATTTCATTGTCTTTAATAAAAATCCATGCATTAAGTAATCTTCAATCGCAAAAACACTCAATTATTTAATTTACGAAAATGGAATACCGCCATGTATTGCTGTAGATCATGTTAATCAGCTAGAAGAACTAACTTTTGAAAACGATATTCCTTGGATTGAAAATCAAATTTAATCAATAGATTCTAATGCGACTCATCTCTATTCTTACATAGCAGTAGGAGAACTTGAAAACAGACCTCTTTTAACGGCTAATAGACGTCTGTATAAAGCTTTAAAAGAAAAGAAATACCACATTACTTATGAAGAGTTTCAAGGCGATCATGATAGCGTGTGGTGGCGAGAAAAGCTATTCGAAGGATTAAGGGCATTGGAATTTACAAAAACGACACTAAAAATAAAAAGGAGAGAAAAGCTATGAATCAAGAAGAACTAGATAAAAAACTAAAAAAGCAAGAGATTTTAGTAAAAGATGAAAAAGTTTGGTCCTATACGTATGAGGATCATATTAGTTCTATCGTTAAAGAGGCAGAAAAGAAAGGGTCATTTAATAATTTACCTGGTAAAGGTAAACCTCTTAATCTCGATAACGATCTTTCTTACAATCCTGAAAAGCAACTTTATAGAACTTTAGCAAATAATCATGTTTTGCCTAGGTGGATTGAGCTTTCAAAAGAAATTGACGATTTAAAAGAAAGACTAAAAGAAAATACAAATACTACAGAAGCAGCGGAATTAATTCGAACTATTAATAAAAAGGTTTTAGAGCATAATTTACTTTGTCCGCCAAGCGCGCAAAAAATGAGGGTGAAAATGGATTTTTAACGATTTTCAATTAAGCTATCGCTTACTATATAATTAAGTTAGGCATTTTCAATTCATTACTAAAGGGAGGCAAATGTAGTGAAGAATACGTATCAACTTCAAATTCCGAAAGAACTAGAACAGTATCGTAGTATTTTAGAAGAAAGTGTGAAACCGTATATTAAAGTGTCTGGAACGCAAGCAGAGACAACGCTTTTTGAAAGTAAATTTGGTGGATATCCGTATTTACCTATAGATCAAGAGCATCCTAAAGACTCAAACGGACAACCTATGATGCTACTTGCGCAGTTAAACCTTGAAGAAATACCTAACATTGAACATATGCCTCAACATGGAATGTTACAGTTTTTCATAAGTGCTGAAGAAGATCTTTTTGGAGCAGATTTTGATCATCCCACAAGCCAAAAAGACTTTCGGATTGTTTATCATTCTACAATCACAGCGGATTTAACTAAGGTGATTACTGATTTTAGTTATTTAAACACTTTAGATTTAGAGAATTTTATCATACCCGAAGCAGCAAAACTAAAGTTTGAGTTGGCATATCAGCCAGTAACACCAAGAGATTATCGATTTGAAATGATTTTTAGTGATAAAATTGATTGGGAAGAAATTGTTGATGAAGAAAATAATACAGAATTAGGCGAACTGTATTATGATTTATGTAAAGATCAAGGACATAAAATTGGTGGTTATCCATTTTTCACACAGACAGATCCGAGAGAATGGGAAGAAAAATACCAACAACATGATATATTATTACTGCAAATCGATACAGACGATTCATTAAATATTATGTGGGGAGATTCTGGCGTTGCTAATTTCTTTATACGTAAGGAAGATTTGTTAAATCTAGATTTTTCCAATGTCATTTACAATTGGGATTGTTACTAGAGGATATAAATAAAATAATAGCAAACAAAAAATCTTCCTGAAGGTGAGGAGGATTTTTTTATGTTAAAAATAAGCGTTATGTTAACTAGAATAAAAAACAATGAGTATAATGAAAGTCAAGCCTAAATAACAGAAATAACAACAAATAATGTAAAGTTGTAAAACATGTGCAAATAGCAATAAATTCATTAAGTAAAACATAAAATAAAATTACTAATTTATATTTTGTATAGAAATAATTTTTCTGTATAAAAATTTCTTACCAATCAAAAATGTTTTTAATTCGTTAAATCTTAAGTGATTATTGATTAAGATTTGCTGTGATGAATTTATAACAAATAAAAACGATAAAAACTGAAGAAATTTGTTTAGATAAGATTTCATGTGAATCTCACTAAAAATCTCTGTTTCGTCTCATTAAGTATAGTTTACTTGGGTTTTGATACCTGGTATTGCTTTGTTTCTATAACTGCCTATAATATATATTATGTTAACTGTAAAAAAGTAATAAACTTACTAAGTTTCAGTTGTGTTTATTATGATCCCCTTTTCCACCGAATTAGTAATGTGTGATTGGTTATGTATTTATTCGCTTTATTAGCTATTGATAATAATATTTTCGGATATAAATTAGATTTTAAATAATAAAAATACAATTCGTTTAATCTGTTCATTTTAAACGAATTGTATTATGATGACGAATATTTTTTTATAACTAGTTTGCTACAGCGATTGCTTCGATTTCAATTAATAAGTTATCGTTAATTAACTTTCTAACTTCTACAGCTGAACTTGCTGGTGGATTATTAGTGTCAATGTATTGATCTCGAATATTTCTCACAATGGCCATTTGAGAAATATCTGTTAAGAAAAATGTTAATTTGACTACATCATTAAATTTTAATTCCGAAGTTTCCAATGCACTTTTAATATTTTCGAATACTTGTCGCGTTTGTGTAGCTAAATCGTCAATTCCAACTATTTGACCGTCAGTGTTAATCGCTACTTGTCCAGATATGTAAATTGTTCGTTTAGCGTTTGTAACTTCGACTACATGCGAGTATCCAAAAGTTGGTGGCATCGTTTCTGGATTGATAAATTTCTTTTGCAAGGCTCTTCTCCCCTTTAAACATTTCATTTTCTTAATGTTAGGTTTTGATTTCAGATTATCCTCTATTTACTAATAATTATTTATCGATTTAGCTGCTACATTTGTAAAAGTGTATTAGCACTTTAATTTAAAGTTATTAATGGATTATGTACGTTTGATTTTTTTGTGCTTGTTATAATTACACCTTGTTTTATTAATTCTTCAGTTACTTTTGTATAGAAAAAGTGATACCACCAGATAAAAAACTCTTCATAAGTAATTTCTTTTGAGTATCTGCTGCTGGCAAAGTATTCTTTTAAAGATTTATCGTTTTCATTAAACAATAAGATAAACAATAAGACTAAATCTTTACTGATCCAAGATGAAGCATTACAAGTAAATATTGAAGTTTCGTTCCTTTTATTTTTATAGATGGCGAATTATCTCCAGAGAAAATCATTTTAGCTTCATAAGCTGTATGTAATATATTCTCCGGAATATTATTAGTAAACACTTCATAACCCCTCCCTTACTAGTAAATTCATTGTAAGATTTATGTATTTACTAACTTCTATAAACGAAAATAAGTATCCTCTAATAATCTCAAATTAAAAACCTTAGCATAGATATACTAAGGTTTTTTGTATTTTTATAATGAATGAATTCTTTCATAGTCTTTTTTAAATTGATTATCATTTTTTAACCAACTTTTAAAAGTTGGTTCCTTTATTTCTAAAATTGAACAAGTTTTAGCGATACATTTATTTTTCATATATTCCTTAAGGAAATTTTGTTTTCTCTGCTTAACAGCAGATTGGGTTCTTTTTAGGTTTCGATCTTTTAATTGATCTAGACTTAGACTTTCTTTCTGAAATTCTTCATATTTTCTATGCAAATAAATATCTTTGTCTTTATAAATCCAATTTGAAAATAGTTGTATTGATTTTCTCCCGGTTAAAATGACGCGATAATGTTTATTTTGATTTAGTAAATCGGCTGGTAAATTGTGATTTTGTAGTACCTGATTTAAAGAATTCATAAAGCTATATGATCCTCCTACAAAGCTTACTGTATACGTTTCATACTTGACGTAACCATCCCCATCAAAATATCCACGAACAAAATGATGTAAATATTCTTCAGGCACGAATGGAAATTTAATATTTAATGATTTACATGGCATGATTCCATGTATGTTCATAAGGTCGTCTTTTATTGTTTTGCTATTAATGTTTAGCATATATACGTCTGTTTTTTTGTTTTGATAAAGTGGCTGGTTGGTGTTTAATTCTTTTTTTATATCTTCTAAAATATAACTTTCTTTTTGTGATATACTGACGCATTGATTTTCTTTTTGTATAACGCCATCAGCTGCTATAAATCCTAAAATATAAGCCATATTATTTGACCAAGTTTTAAAATAATTTTCTTTTATGTCATACTTTCTCTTCCAACTCCCTATAGCGCGCCTTGGGACGTTGCTGTCTGATAAAACCATACGAATATACCTTGCAGACACATTAGCAAGCATAGCGATTTCTGAGGTGCTCTTCCCTTCAGTATACAAATGCATGATTTCAGATTTTGATAGTTTACATTTTGATTTCTTTTTTCGCTCTATGTGCACTTACATCCTCTCCTTCCTTTCTTTTATTAGAGACATATTTTCTTCTATAACATACAATGAAACATATGTTCTTTGTTGCGTATAAGAAGGAATTTACTAAATAAAAACAATTTACATGTACTTAATATTTGTCTTAGCTGCTGCTATGCGATTTGTACTTTATAGATACAAATAATGAATTTGACGGATTTATGAAATAGAAGGCATTTTAGATGAAAGGTAAAATAATATAGTTTAAACTACAAATAGCTACAATAACAACATACGTAAATTGTTAATCGTAAAAAGGAGAACGAATGAATAAGAAATATACAAATCAAATTCATACTGATATGAGTTTTAAACCGAAAGATATTATAAGTTTAATGACGGATTACTTTAAAATAAAATCAAAGCTGCGTCCTATAAAGGATTTGCCTGTTGTTTTATCAAATAAAGATAATGAAGCGTTAGAGAGTGTTACATGGTTTGGCCATTCTGCTTCTCTTTTGAAAATAGAAGGTAAAAAACTGTTATTAGACCCGATGTTTGGAGATGCCTCTTCCCCATTTCCCTTGTTTAATAGTAAGCGTTATAGTGGTGCTTTTTCTTTAGAACGTGATGACCTTCAAGAAATTGATGCGATTATCTTTTCTCATAATCACTATGATCATTTGAATTACAAAAGTATTATGCAGTTAAAAAATCGCGCAAAACACTTTTATGTTCCAACTGGAGTTGCACAATATCTTATTAAATGGGGTGTTTCACCTAGTAAAATTAGTGAGCATAATTGGTGGGACGAAATTACGTTTGATAATATTAAGTTAGTATGTGCGCCTGCAAGGCATTTCTCTGGACGTGGTATGACAGATAGAGATCGTTCATTATGGTGTTCATGGCTTATTCTTGGTCAAGAGACTAAAATTTTCTTTAGTGGTGATAGCGGTTATGCCCCTCACTTTAAGGAAATTGGTGATAAATACGGTCCATTCGATCTTACATTAATGGAATGCGGGCAATATGATCCGAGGTGGTCTGCTATTCATATGTTGCCTGAAGAAACGGTACAAGCTCATATTGATGTTAAAGGAGAATTACTTCTTCCGATTCATTGGGGTGCTTTTACGTTAGCATTACATGAATGGAGTGACCCGATAGAACGTGTTACGAAAGAAGCTAACCGTTTAGGAGTTAAAATTACAACGCCACAAATTGGCGAATCTATTACGTTAAAATCTACAGACTATCCTTTATCCGCTTGGTGGAAGGAAATTTAATTTTAAAATATAAAAAGAGCGAATCCTCTTATAAAGAATTCGCTCTTTTTTCTGTATTTAAACTTATTTCACTATATTGGATCTCCCACTATCTAATACTCTATTTGCTGGTACACTGGACATTTCAACCACTGTATTCATACTCTTATCAGTCAGTTCAATGAGTTCGTTTTCATGTTTTATTTTATTTAAATCCCACACCATCCCATGAAATTCATTATGTTGACCACTTACCTGTATAATGCTTTTTGTTTTATTTGAAGGCTGTATTTGAAGGTTTGTAAATTGATTCCCACTAATTTCATTTGGTGTAGTTACTTGACTATCCATATAAATCATATTTACACAGTCTTCTAAAGAAAAGTTCATAAAACGATTGGCATTTATCCAAGCTTGTCCGGTGCTCGGTTTTTTCGCTACTAATTTCAGTCCAGTTTCCATTCCTACAACTTTAATATTTTCGAAGTTAACAAACGAAATTTCATTTTCTTTTCCAGCAGAGTATAAAGAAATTCCGGTACCTTTATTCGTTTCCGTCCAATTGATAATATTTATATCTTTTATTTGTGTTTTGTTCCAAGTGTTATAATATTTATTTTTACCGTCTAAATAAATAACTTCAGAGTTAAATTTAGGATCGTCAATAGCTATATACGCTCCTTCAATGGATGCGTTTTTCTCTAGTTCTAAAACTCTAAAGTTTCCCTCAACTACAAATTGGGATCCATAACCAAATAATAATTTCACACCTTTTTTAACAATGATTGGTGACGTAATTTTATACTTTTTATCATCAAGCAATACAGTTTTAATTTTACTAGACTCTGCTTTATTAATAGCAGATTGTATTTTTATTGAATCATTTTCCCCTTTAAAGTTTTCTACATACAAGTTAGTACTTTTAGCTGCATAGTCTTTTTTGTTGTATTGATAAAAAGCAAAAATAATTAAAACTATACCCATGAGTAAAACAATTATTTTCTTCATCGTACTCACCCCATATCTATTAATCTATGGCTTTTATATTCAGGTTATTATTATTTTGCTTTGTATTTCAGATTACCATTTCTGCTTTGTCTATGAATTATATTATGTAGGAATTAGTAAACTGTTTGCTTTACTAATACATCATTCTTATAATGTATTAATTTATGATTTCATAAAACAACAGTCTGCTTGCACATAATGAAATCCCTTTCTCTATTCCTAATAAGCTCTTACTGGCGATATAAGATGTACTGCTGCAGATTGCTCTCCTGCTTCAATCAATATCGGTCGCATAGAACCTCCAAAACTTAAAGTAATCGTTTCTTCTTTTATTGCTCTTAAAGCATCAACCATAAAACGCCCATCGAAAGATATATTTAATTGTTTTTCACCTTGAATCGCATCTATTTGTTGCGTTTCAGATATTTTCCCAATTTGAGAAGCGTTTGAAGAAATTTTAATTGTGGATTCGTTTATGATTTCTAAGTTAACATTGTTATTAGCCCATTCACTTGCTAATAAACTTGATCGGTCTACACCTTGTAATATCTTTTTTCTATCTACGTTAATAATCGTTTTAAAATCATTTGGAATAAGGTTAGAAATATTAGGATATTTCCCTTCAATTAGTCTTGAATATAATGTAGTTGTTCCGATCGTAAATATAATATGACTCTCTGAAAGGTAGATATATACGAATTCCGAATTGCTGTTCATTAATTTTAGAAGTTCACTAATGGTTGCGCTTGGTACAATACAATTTGCTTTTACATCTGAGGAAAGTAATGTTTCGCGTATCGCTAGTCTATGTGAGTCAGTTGCAGCGCAAATTAACTTATTATTAGATAACTCTATATGCACCCCAGTAAGAACAGGTCTAGACTCATTTTTTGCTACCGCAAAGACTGTTTGTTTAAATACTTCAATCAATTGCTCTGTTTCTACCTTGATTTCTGCATGATTGTCTATAAGCGGTACATTCGGAAACTCATCTGCAGGAAATCCATTTAAACTTAATGTGATTTCTTCTGATTGTATCTTAATAATTTGCTCATTCTTACTTTTTATTGCGATATCACTTGGCATTTTCTTTATTATTTCAATGAAATACTTTGCAGGTACAACAATAGTTCCTACCTTTAAAATAGTTGCAATCTTTTCGTCTTCAATTGAAACAGGAATGAATTTTTCAATAAAAATATTTGAGTTACTTGCAATTAAAGTAATTCCAGATTGATCTGCAGTTATTTTTATACCAGATAATATAGGAATTAAAGATTTTGTTGATATTGCTTTGTTGACTTCTGAAAGTGCTTGAGTGAATTGTTTGTGATTAACGATAAACTCCATGTTTCCCCCGCCTTACATGAAATAATATTTTTATGAAGATTGATGAACGATTGTTCCGTTAAAAAAATAAGGTACTGTTTCTTTCTTTTGTAATAAATATAGTAAATGTTCTGGTATGCGTAAATACGGTGCTGCTATATGTAATTCCATCCAAGTAATCTCTTCGATTTCTTTTGGCCTTGATATATATGTCTCCCCGCCGATTATTTCGCCTAGAAAATTAAAGAAAATTGCATGATGATCTCTTTCCTCGAAAAAGGCTTCACTGATAGAACAAATCCCGTTTACGTTTATATGTAACCCTGTTTCTTCTTTTACTTCTCGAATTACTGCTTCTTCTAATGTTTCTCCTAGTTTAACTGCGCCACCTGGTAATGTATAATAAGAACCATTTTCCCCTTTGTTTTTTACCATTAAGATCTTTTCATTAGTTTTATCGTACAAAATCGCGTATGTAACATTAACTTTTTTCATATATACCTCCTCTATTTTAAATAAAAGGAATTTTCTGCCTTCTATTCATTCTACCATTAACTCCTTTTAATATATATAAGTTAGTTAAGTCTTGCCTTTACCGCTATTGTTGGAGTTAATAAGAATAGGCTACTGATATAAAAAAAGAACGTACCTTAGGAAGATTATCCAAAGTACGTTCTTGCAGTTTTAGTATAAAAATTGATTCAATTAATACTGAAATTAATAATAACCTCGCCCTTATTGCATTTGTATTTCAAATACTAACGTTAACAAATTCTATATACTTTTTAACCGTTTTTCTAAATAATAATGATTATGTCCTTTCGGATGATCTTCACTTACTCCAATTACTTTATATCCATGTTTCTTATAAAAATCAGGTGCTTGGAAACTAAAAGTATCTAAATTAATTAACCTACACCCTTTTTCAATTGCAAATTCTTCAATAAGCTTTATTAACTTGCTTCCGTAACCTTCATGCCTATATTCTTCAGAAACCCATAGAAAGTCAACGTGTACATGGTGCCAAAAAGTTATTGCTGTTACCCCACCTACTATTTCTTCTTTTTCATTTCTTACTATGAAACTAACCTTTTCTGAAGGTGTTTTTTCTTCATCTGCAAGATATTTTTGATTGTATTCAATTACTTTCTCTCTTATGTAATCACTATCTTCTTGTACCCACTGCTGTACTATTTTCATTTTAAGTGTCACGCTCCTTTTTACTTATCTATTCAATTTTATAATGAAATTGTCCTGTCTTTAATAAGTTCGTAAAGAAGCAAAGTTAATGGAATAAAAAAGAGCCCTAACATGAGGACTCTTTTTAAAATTAAGCTACTTTCCGATGTAAATGTTTTAGTTCCTTTTTCTTTTCTACATTTGGTGGGCGGATTAATATTGAAATAATGAAGGAAATAACACTTAAAACACCGATTATAATGAAAGTTGGTTGAAATCCCCCGAGTATCGCTCCAATAAATGATCCTGCAAGCGCACCAAATCCGAAACCTTGGTAGACAATCCCGTAATTTGTACTATGGTTTTTTAATCCAAAGAAATCTCCGACAATAGCTGGGAATATAGTTATATTACCGCCGAAGCAAAAGGCGACACTTGCTACACAAGCAAAATAGATTCCGTAATTTAGCGGAATAAAACTTAAAGTAAAGACTGACAATCCTATAATAATAAACGTTGCAGAGACAATTTTCATTCGGCCGATTTTATCTGATAACGTCCCAAGAATAATTCTACCTACTGTATTAAAAATTGCAATCATAGCAACGGCGTTTGCAGCGGTTGCTGCGCTAAGGCCAACGAGTTGTACACCGATATCTTTTACCATACTGATTAAATACAAACCACCCATACACGAGGTGAATAACATAAAAAATAGCAGATATACTTGTTTCGTTCGCATCATTTCACGCGGAGTATAGTCATTGTGCAATGTTTCAGTTACAGCATTACTTACAATTGCCTCACGTAAGAAGAACGATCCGATTAACACTAAAAGTAACACGATAATACCCCAATATAAGAATGCTTGTGATACACCAAGGTTATCGATAAGATTTCCGTTTATATATCTAAAGATTAAGCTGCCCATTCCATACGCTGATACAGATATACCTGAAATAAGCCCTTTCCGATTTGGAAACCATTTAATTAAATTAGATAGTGATGTAATATAAGCTGTTCCATCCGCATAACCAACAACAACACCAGCTAATAAATATAATAGTGGTAAGGAAGAAACTTGTGAACTAAGTATTAAGCCGAGTCCTAAAACAATTCCTGCAGTAGCAATAAGTTTCCGAAGTCCTAATTTTTTCTGCAATTTTGCTGCAAATAAAGTTGAGAATGATAAAGAAAAACTTGTTATAGAGAAAGTTATCGCTACTGAATTAAGATTCCATCCAAACTTACTTACAAGGGGTTGATTAAATAAACTCCATGTATAAATTGTTCCAAGGCCAATTTGAACAATGATTGTACCTAGAACAATTAGTAACGGATTTATAGAAGTTTGTTTCATACTAACTGTCCCCTTCTTTTATCTTGACATAGATTTTCACAGTTAGTATATCCATCGTAAATTGCAAGATACTGTACGGAAAATGGTAATTAAGTTCATATACACAAAAAGACACTTCATAAAGAAGTGTCTTTTGCAGGTTATATCAGATGTTTCTAAAGAAAGCTTTGTTAAGATAAGCCATTTTCGAATGCTTATGTATATATGTTATCAAATAATTTCTTATATGTGATGAGACTTAAGACGTATTTTTCATTCATCATATAGTCGGATGAAAAATTAATATTCGATTTCATCAAAATCCTTCGGCTGCGGTACAGTTTGCATATTAGCTGCATCTTTAGGATCGCTATAAATTGCATTTTGCTCTGTATTTACATCTTTTATATTTTGTTTTTTATTTTTGTTCACTTTATCTTTCACTTACAATCACTCCTTTTTGTTATAGGAGTAATTATGCCCTATTACCGTTACTAAATGTATCAGCGACTAAATTACTAAATTCACGTAAATAATATAAGTAATTATCACCGCCGTAGTTATATCTTTTGTTATACATTTTTGCAACAACTACATTATATTCAGGTATTACTAAAATAGTCGGTCCAGTAATCCCTAATATTTGATATGACCCTTTTGGAACACGTTCACCAAGTTCGCTTAATTGTGCAGGTTCATTTTGAACGAACCAAAACAAGCCATTTTGTGGTAGCTCTTTATTTACATATGTTGGACTCTGCAAACTCGTAGCGATTTTTATAACTTCTTTTGGAACAATTTGCTTACCGTTTATCACACCTTGATTTAAATGAAGATTGCCCCAATAAGCAAATTCTCTAGCTGAGACAAACAGATTTTTTTCAGTACCGTCATCTACCGTACCAATTTCACTAGTCGCGTCTTCATTTGGATTATTAACAACGTCAACTAAATTTTCATCTCGCTGAACTCTCCAACCTGTTTCTTGAAAATTAGCAGGCTTAAAAACACGCTCCTTTAACAATTCAGGAAAACTTTTGTTATATAGCTGATAAATAAGACGTGTCATCATTCTTACATTAATATCTCTATATGCCCATGCTTGTCCCGGTTCAAATTCACGAAAAATTGTCCCGTCATTCATTTCCTCTAATCCGTGCGAATGTGTTACTAAATGTCTTATCGTTGTTTTACCAAGCAATGCAGGATTAAAGTCTTTAAAATATTTTATCGCTTCATCATCAATAGAGTTTATTTTCCCCTCGTAAAGCGCATACGCTATCATTAATCCTAAATAACTTTTTCTAGCAGAAGCAACGTTGAACTGCGAAGATGCGGTTACTTTTTTATTAGTCGATGTATTTGAGTGATAACCGCTATAATGCTCTAATACGACTTTATTATTTTTTATAATACAAATTGCTGTAGCAGAACTATGATTTTTTTCTTTTATATTCTCTACCCAAGAAATCAACTTATCATATGTATACAAATAAATCCCCCTTAATACACATCAAAATTACAGCATGAAAGAAAAGTATAAACAGTATTTACACCTTTCTTTCATATAAAATATTAATGATGTACTATATTTAAATAATCCACCAGTTCCAGCAATTAAAGCAACCAAAACATCCGGCACAACCTACGCAACCACCACATCTGCCACCGCCGCAACCGCCACAGCGTCCACCACAACCTCCGCATCCGCCACAACGACGTGCATCGCCTTGGATGTAATAATATGGATATTGGCTTTGTTGTTGATCCCAATACACAACATTACCAGTTTGATAATCATTAAGGTTTAATGTTTGTAATTCATGTTGAAACTGATTCATTACGAACCCCTCCATTTATAAATATAAATTTCGCCCAAACGTTAAAGTTTATATATTTTTGTAAACAAAATAGAAACAAGACTATAGACTAAATGCGTACATCAACAAAATATGAACTTACACTAGGTGATGTACCTTGTTTTTCAGCCTATTTTCTTTATATTTATTCGATGGACGTATTTACTATAAATAAAGTGATTTAAAAATTACTAATCCAACAATTTAGTAGTTCATCACTTAACTTTCTTTCTAGTAATTCCTTCACTAAAGGCATTGGCATGATTTCATAATGATTTAAGGCTTCTTTATTATAATCTATCCAGTGAAATGCTAAATGAGACTCGCTCGATTTCGGTGTTAAGTCCGTATGTAAATCTTGTGACTCTACTTCAAAAATGTGATTAATTTCATGATGGAGCACTTCTTTATCTTGCCATTGATTTTCTATGACTCCTAAAAATTGTTGTATACTACAGTTTACTCCAAGTTCTTCTCTTAACTCTCTTATTAATGCATTCTCTACTGATTCTCCAATTTCAACATGGCCACCAGGTAAAAAATAATGATGGCCGATATATTCAGCAACTAATAATTTCCCATCTTTTATCATGACTGCTCGTACAATATGATGGAATTTACTTTTCAATTGAAATCCCTCCTAGTTATTCAATGTATAGTTGCTCAAAATAGTCATTTAGTATTGGTATAATATAAATCATAGGTGTTTCATACGGATGAATATCATTAATAACTTCAAGAGCATCTTTTACAAGTTCTCGTTTACACTTTATTTCAACTTTACATTCTTGCCCTTCGCATATTCGCCCAATTTCTCCATTAAGAGGAGATGCTTCGTCTAAAGGTCTCCAATATCCTTTCACTGAACTATAGGAAAGGCAATGGTCATATTCGCCCGTTTTACATGCTCCAATTTTATTTAATTCATCCCTTAATGTTTCAATATATTCTTCAGGAATGAACACTTCAATTTTCACTTCAGTAAATTGCATATTTCATTTACACCTTTACTTCCTAATAGTTAAACAAATAAACGATATACTTGCTCACCATCATACTCTTGTCCTAATGATATGAAACCATATCGTTCATATAATTTCTTTGCAGAGAGATTATCTTTATGTACTGTTAATCTAATTTCTTTACACGATTTAAAAGTATTTTTTATTATATTAATACTTTCTTGTAATGCTGCTTTTCCATAACCATTACCTTGCTGCGATTGATCAATAATAAATCCGTTAATCCAATACATATCCGATGTCTCTCTTACAACAGCATGCATAACAAAACCAACCATAAGGTCACCATGGTATATAGCGAATGGTATGTACTCTACATTGTCACCATCTGGTTTTATATATACTTTAGCAAGCGAAACTGCTACGGATGGAACAAATTTCAACTGATTTTCTTTAACTTGTAGTTTTAATGCTTCTTCCCAATTTTCTCTCGTAACAACCTTTAACTGGATATTCAATATTGTAAGCTCCCTTATATAGAGGATGTATGTTTATATTCAACGCATTGAAATAATTCCCTTTTTCGACAACAACTTATAACATAATTTTTATAAAATCTTGAATGAATTTTTCTGCATCTATTTCTAAAGCTATACGGGCTCCTTCAGATATAGAGCTAAGGCGAAAATCAGCAAATGTTTGTCCTTTCGTATCTCCGTATGTATCAACATTCACTGTACGATGTACAAATTCAAAAAAGTTTGGATTTACTAATCCACTTATAGCAACCACATCATGAAGCAATGGCCCTTCGATAGATGGATTAAGTTTTTGGTATGCAGAAAAATAGTAATCATACATTGGTTTCATTATCGTATGGAATGGATTCTTTGAATTAGCTTGAATATAGTCAAACACATTTGGTGTTAACACAGCTTTGTTTGTTACATTTAAAGGGAATATTAATAAATTCTTTGCTTGATGGAAAACAATTTTACTTGCTATAGGATCTCCATACACATTTGCCTCTGCTAACGGCGTAACGTTTCCTACTTCTAAAAAAACACCACCCATGAAATAGATTCCTTTTACATTTAGCATTAAATCATTCCACAAATTAAAAGCAATTGCTAACGAGGTAGATCTTCCTACATCAACAATCGTTAAATCTTTTCCGTACTTTATAAGAATCGCAGCAATACTGCCAAAATTGTATATTGGAATAGATAATATATTTTCTGGAACATGGATGGGCCCTAATCCTTCTGCTCCGTGAATTTCAGGATAGTACGTAGTGATTTCTTCTGTAAGTGGTTTTGTTGCACCACTAATGACAGGAATGTCTTGTCTATTTGCTAACTGTAAAATATACGCTGCATTATGTGCAGCATGTATATGCTCAACATTTCCGTATCCAGTTACAATACCGACAATTTCAATTTCGGGATGCAGTAAGCCATACATAATGGCAAATGAGTCATCAATACCTGGGTCTCCGAAAAATAATACTTTTTCCAAGAAATACGCTCCTCTCACGAAAAAAACGAGTCATTAGTAACTATGTATATGAAAAAAGCAAGTATATCTATGCAAATTTTAGAATGGATAATGTTTTACAAAATATTAAAAAGGAACTAGCGTATGCTAATTCCTTTCTTGAGTAACCATTCTCAAATTTAATTAATTATCGTATCCTTCATAAATTGCATCATTTATTTGATTTTGTATTTTTGTATCATCAGGTACAGGTTTCCACCAATTTCCTGTAATGAATAACATAGTTAATAAATTATAACTATCACTAAAATAACTTTCTCTCTTATTCTTCATCCAATCCCAACCGCTATTTACCCACTTTTGATTATTGCTACTTGTTATACTTGCAGCAATAAACGGTGAAACAAATACAGCAGTTGAATAACTACCAATATTAGATCCATTTAATTGATAACCATCCACAATTTTAGAAGGATTTCCATTCGTTTTATTTTGAATCCACGAAGAAACTTTATCAGAAATGACTTTACTTCTTTTCTCGCCGTACATCGCATAGTCCATTACAATTCTCAATGGTACCCGACTAGCATTGTAATAATATGCATTTGTATATTCTGACTCCTCTAAGAAGTCTTTAGGTGCGGGTTGTGGTGGGTTTTTTACAACGAAATCTGAAATAAGTCCTGTATTTGGAGAGTACTTATTACTAAATTGCGTATAAACATCGTACAAATTATTAATAACAGTAAGCCAAGTTTTATCACCTGTAAATTCATAAAATGCTCTAAGGTGTGACATCATCCAATCAGATGGTCTCGTATCAAGTGAACTTTTAGAATCCCAATCTCCTAAATTTAGTCGGTTATTATTTGTAACATTACTAGCTTTAATACCTTTTGTAATCATGTCTTTTGCTTCTTTCAAATAATTCACTGTTCCATTAGATCCCCACTGCTTATGAGCAAGAAGAAGAGAATACGCAATATCTAAATCTCCATCAGTAGCAGAATCAAAATGACCTTGTGCTTTTTTACTATCTGCGACAACCCATCCCATTAAATTAGGATTTTGAGAACTTTTAAAAGTTCTTGCTGTTTTAAATAAACCGTCATAGATTTTTTGAGCATTCGAATCATAACCAGCCATTAATACTGTAATTATCATCCCATACCCTTGACCTTCTGAAGTTCCAAGTGGCTTAAACCCATCAGCATCACCTGTAATCTCTCCTTTTACATAATAACCACCAGGTAAAGAAGATAAATCATTTTTCAAATATTTCTTTTTCCAATTATCGTAGTAACTTCTTACAGAAGCATTTAAACTTTCCTGTGTAACATGATTCGGTTTTATAACACCTGCATAATTAACTTGCTGCGGAAATGGTTTCATTTCCTTTGCAGCAGCTACTTGTTGATTAACTACGGGAATAGAATTTTGTACTGAATTGTCCGTTACACTTGCTGCGAAACTAGAATTAGAAAAACTAGCTAGTCCGATTCCTACAATAGAAATACATGTGAAAATTTTTCTTTTTCCATTCATTATGTTGTCAGCTCCTTTTAAAATGCTTACTACATAAAATGTAACATACAATATTTAACTGAAATACAAAATATTATATTTATCAACATAAGAAAGAAACTATATAAAAAAGTATCTTAAAGTCATTATTGAATTACATTATACGGATTGATTATTTGCTAAATTCCCATGTTTTTCTTTTCTTAATACTGGTATATGAGCAATCACAATTCCAAGTATAGTAATCACTCCGCCAATTATCGAAACTAAAGTTGGCACTTCTCCTAACCATATCCAAGCAATGAAACACGCAGTTATTGGCGTTAAATATAGAGAACTTGTTGCTTCAGAAGCACCAGCACGAGATATAATATAGGCCAATGCAATATACGGGAGTACTGTTGGAAAGACACCTAAATATATAACGCTCAAGTTAACTTCAAGAGGAGCTGCTAGTATTTCTTGATAAACTCCAGGTAAGAAAATAAGCATACATATAGTACTAGACAAAATTGTATATATGGTAAATGGTAAGAAGCCGTATTTTTTTAAGTAAGATGTTTGGAAAACGAAAAATAGACTTTCTGAAATCGCCGCTAATAATATAAATAATCCCCCGCTATTTAATTGAATAGCGTCGCCTTGGCTAAATGAAATTAAGGCAATTCCTGCAAAACTCATTACACCACCGATCCAGCCATTTAATTTCATTTTTTCATTCAAAAAAACAAAAGCAAGAATTGCCGTCACTATTGGAGTGACTGAAATTATTAAACTTGCAGATCCAGCATTTACTGTTTTTTCGCCGTAGTTTAATGCGATGTGATAAATAGTAAACCCTAAAGCACCAAATATAAAAAATGCTGGGATATCCTTTAAATCCGGTAGTCGTAGTTTGTATATAAATGAAAATAACAAAAGTATAAATGAAGCGATTAATAAGCGTAGTAAAGTAAGGTGTTCAGGCGTATAAGATTCAAGCCCCATACGAATTGCTGGAAAAGCAGTTCCCCATATAAGAATTGTAAAAGCGTGAGCACATATAATGCGTAAATCCCATTTTTTATTATGCATGTTTTCTCTCCCTCCCTAATAAACCAACCATTTTTAAATTACCAATTATTTCTTTTCATCATATTTAATAGTTGATACAATGTCTTCAACCAGTTATTTATCGGAAAAACCAACCACTTTGAATCTTTTAAATAAACGAGGGAGTTTTTTATATGACAAACGATAAAAAAGTGCCCAAATATCGGCAGATAATAGACTATATGAAAGAAAAAATTGAAAACGGAGAATGGCCAATTGGAAGTAAAATCCCTAGTCAGCGGCAGTTAGCAAAATTATTTCATGTAAATCGAAGTACTGTAATAACTGCGCTAGATGAACTTATGGCAGATGGTTTAATTCAAGGACAAATCGGAGCAGGAACAATTGTAACAAATAATACATGGTCATTATTAGCAACTAATCCCCCGCCTGATTGGAGTGAATATGTAAAGGCAGGTATTCATAAACCAAGTAAGTTAATGGTGCGAGAAATAAATGCAGCAGAAGCAAATAAAACGCTTATCCATCTTAGTAAAGGTGAACTTGCACCTCATCTTTTCCCGCTCGAAACTATGCAATCTATAATAAAAAACGTCAGTGAGGAATTAGATTATTTCGGATACGAAGAACAAAAAGGTTTTTATCCGTTACGTGAAGCAATAAGCAAATATGTAAGATCATTTGGAATACATGCATCACCGGGTTCTATATTAATAGTGTCTGGTGCACTCCAAGCATTACAATTAATATCAATTGGTCTTTTACATAGAAAATCAACTGTTTTACTTGAACAACCTTCTTACTTATATTCACTTCATGTTTTTCAATCAGCAAATATAAATTTATCCGGTATATCAATGGATTATCACGGTATTTTACCTAATGACTTATTAAAACGAATTAAATATAGTCAAAAGAATAATATTTTATACTCAATCCCTTGTTTTCAAAATCCAACGGGGATATTGATGTCCAAAGAGCGAAGAAAAGAAATATTAAAAATATGTAAAAAAGAGCAGTTGCCTATCATCGAGGATGATATTTACCGAGAGTTATGGATTGATGAATCACCTCCAGCTCCTTTAAAGTCAATAGATAAACATGGACATGTATTATATATTGGTAGTCTCTCTAAAACACTTAGCCCTGGACTTAGAATTGGATGGATAATTGGACCTGAGCCTGTTATTGATAGATTGTCAGATATAAAAATGCAAACAGACTATGGATCAAGCTCTTTATCTCAAAGAGTAGCTGCTGAATGGATAAATGAAGGTTTTTATGAAGAACATGTAGCAAACGTAAGAATGCACCTGAAAAAACGAAGACAAATAATGATACGAGCTTTAAATAAATATTGTGCAGATATTGCATCGTGGGATATTCCTAGTGGTGGAGTTTTTATATGGCTAAAGGTTGTACATAACATTCCGATGAAAAAACTATTTTTAGAGGCACTATCAAAAGGAATTCTTTTAAACCCGGGACGTATTTATGAAGAAGAATCAGATCAGTACATTCGTTTATCATATGGATATGCTTCTCCAGAACAAATGACTAACGGAATTAAATTGCTCAGTGAATTAATTCGGAAGTTAACAGCATAAAAAAATCCTCTTTTGTTTTTGGAGGATTTTTTTACGTATCTTATTTACCACAATTTCATTTCCTGCCCTAATAAAATAAGTTCTTCATAAGGATCTCCGTCAATATTTAATACTTGAGCAAAAGCAGGTTCTGTTTTTAAACCTTGTTCCTTTAAGTGAATAACTTCTTCCCTTATATGGGGATGCTGCATTAATAACATGTGTTCCACTATCATATGTCTATATGCATATTGATTACGCACTGGCTTAGGTTGAGCAAATAATTCAAATTCAAAACCTTCGAATTCAAAATTCACCTTTATCGATTCAGTACCTTTCATTTTTTTCTTTTTTATATTGAACCCTCTATAAGAACCATATAAAGATCTCATTTCCTGCTCAAAAACATCAAAATTATATACTTCCATTACAATATCTAAGTCAGATTGAGAAGTATCAATTCTTATCGGGATTGTCCCGCAAAGAACGGGATTATATAAAGCTAAACCCTCCATAATATTTAGTTTGTTCAAAACATCATATACTTTTTGTTGCTTGTCATTCCCTGATTGTAAATATGTAATAGATGTAAACATGGAAGTCTCTCCTTCATTTCACGTAATACGTGTCTCACTAAACTCAAGAAAAATTTGTCCGTTTAAACTTGTTCTTGAAGTACCTTTACTTCAATATATTAAAGTGAATAAACAATATGTTTCAACTTTTCTCCTATGCTGCAATACTATAAAAATAAAAAGGGAGGAATTATGATGAGCATTTTCAACATTCTTTTAACCATCCACATATTATTTGGAACGATATGTTTAATAACTGGGATAATAGCGATGGTTGCTCAAAAGAAGAAAGGTAAACATACGGAATGGGGTGAAATATATCACGCATCCTATGTCGTTATCACCGTTACTGCCATTATATTATCCATTATAAACTGGGATAAAATCGCATATTTATTTTATGTAGCAATCTTCTCTTATTCATTTGCGATTTATGGATACCTTGCACGAAAAAAACGTTGGAAAAATTGGCTCCATCACCACATTAGAGGTATGTTAGGTTCTTATATAGGTGCAGTCACCGCACTTTTAGTAAATGTCGGCATCCATATTCCCATTATAAATTTACTTCCGCCAATATGGTTTTGGTTTTTACCCACCTTAATTGGTATCCCCCTCGTAGCCAGTGTATCAAAAAAATATAAAAAGCGTAGTTGAAATTAATTACATTTTGATTACTTTCTGATTATTAGAATGAAAAATTATAATCTATGTATCACGAATGATATCATGAGTGCTCGCCCTATGAATATTTAAAATACAATGCCGCCCAACAGGACGGCTCTTATTTTTACTTTACAAACGTAACATATTCACCAGAAACCCATTGATTTCCACCAACATTATACCAACCATCTTTATATCCAAATGATTGATATTTTTCACCTTGATACACGTTTTTCACAATGCCGTAATTTGTTCCTGGGCCGGTACGAACACGTAATACATCAGCGATTATAGTAACTACACCTATACCCTCATTTGATGATTGTGAAGGTGTTGGCACATTTCCTCCCGTATAACGAATATATGATGGATCGTTAAAAATCCACTGATCGCCACCGAGATTTAACCAGCCATTTGATTGCCCAAATACTTTGTAGGACTCTCCTTTCCCTAATTGACGAATAACGCCATATCCAGTACCAGGTCCTTTTCGTAAATTTACATTACTACCGTTAATATAAGCAATCCCTACACTATCATTCGACGTGGAAGGAGTCACTACGTTTTGAGCACCTTTTCCAAAAGTATCCGTTCCATATCCTTTGTAGTTATATTGCAAATGCGGGCTATCCACAAATCCTTTCCAGTCACCGCCCCATTCAAAACCAATTTGTTTAGCATAACGAATTGCTGATGCCCACGGTTCTTTATTATAGCCATTCCAATCTTCTGTACCATTCGACTGAATTGGAACAAAATCTAATGCCTGTCCTACTAAGTGATATGAGCGCATCGTTTGTGATGCTCCTTTACGAACATATTCCCGTTGTTGCTCGACCGTTCGGATTGTTTCATAAATTAATACTTCAATTCCATTGTCGATACAGTACTGATACCACTTAAAAGCTGCAGCTTTCGTATTATCCGCTAATTTATTCAGATTACTTACATTTCTATTGTGGTATTTCAATATGCAACATCTCCTTTTCTATTATCCTATGCAAAACTCTTCTCACGGGTTGTACATATACCTACAACGATACGAAGTACAAATACATAGGAAGCCAATTCAGCTAAAAAGGTTTTCACTTCTAGCTTCAAACTTTGTAAGTTGAAATCGAAGCAATAAAAAAACCACAACTTAAGTCTTCCAGTTGCGGTTTTTGGTATTTTCTTTTTATATGCCACATGCCTTCTTGCATTGATAATCCTAATATACAGGTTGTATAAATTTTTCCTTTATGAATAACACTTCTTATTCATGACTTTTCAAATCCAATAATATTGAATGTAAACGATCCGGATCATTAGTAAACATCCCATCGACTCCCCATGAAAGTAACTTTTTCATATCTTTTTCATTATCTACTGTAAATGGATGAACTTCTAATCCCTTTTTCTTTATTTTATTTACATAATCTGAATCAATATATTTGTAATTCATGCCAAGACCTATGCAGTACATTTTATACTTTTCTATCTCTAATTTTGTTAATTGAACTGCTTTTTTATAAGGTAATAATTGTACTATGGATATATTACTATTTAAGCTATGAATCTTTTGTAGACTTTCTTCACTAAACGATTGAATAATAACTTTATCCTGTATTTCGTAGTGATTAATAATTTCTAATAATTTTTCTTCCATTCCTGGATATTCATCAGGTGTTTTTGTTTCAATATAATAGTTCGCGTTATGCCCAAACGTTTCAATAATTTCTGTTAATGTTGGGACTTTTGCATTTTCAAATTCTTTCTTTGCTAAGTTCGGATATTTTTCATTGAAAAGAGAGCCAGCATTTAGTTGCTTTATTTCTTCTAATGTATGCTCTTTTACCAGCCCAGTACCATTCGTTGTACGGTTTAATATTTCATCATGCATAGCCACTAAATGTCCATCTTTTGTCATTTGAAGATCAATTTCTATATAATCTCCATTCATTTGTTGGCCTAATTGATATGCTGCTATTGTATGTTCAGGTGCATACGCAGAAGCACCTCTATGTGCGATATTTTTTATATGATTTGATTGATTAATAGCTTTAGTATACTTATGTTTATTTATTTTCTGAAAAACAAAGATACTTATTACTATAAAGGCACAAATTATTGTAACGAGATATATCTTTTTCATAACGATTTATAAGCTCCTATATAAAGACGATTTAACTTGAATGATTTACTCAATTAAATGTCGATTTTCCAATACAGTCATTTTGCCAATAGCTTGAAATCCCGATCTTTTATAAATGTTGATTCCATCGGGTGAAGCTTGTAACACACAATACATATTTTTTAATTTTTGTGCTTCTTGCAGAAGGAAATTGAACATAGTAGATCCGAATCCTCGTCCTCTCATTTCCTCTTTAGTTGCGATGTCATAAATACCAATACTATCTTTTGAACATATCAATGAACCAACAGTTACGACTTCCCCTTCATAAAATCCTAAAAATAGTTTCATATTTTCACTGTTCCATAAATCAAGATTAGAAATTTGATTATAGAATGCTTGTACATGTATACCTTCTTCTGATGTGCCGAATAGATTAGCTAACATTTCTCCAAATTTTTTTATTTGTGCAGGTGATGATGCCTGTTGAATTGTAAAACTTACTGGCATGTTTATTGTTGGAGAAATTGTTTTTAAGTCTGCTACCATCGCAATATTCTGTTCCGCTTCTTTTAAACCAATTTTAATTAACTCACTTTTTATATCCCACTCTTGCTCTTCATCCCATAACCAAACACTCATTGGAAATTTCTTTTGATTATAGTATTCTACCTCCTTATATAATTTCTCTATCCCTACCGTTAAATTATTGTTTAGTAGAGTGATGATATTGAATGTATCGGCAGGTAATCCGCAATCAACAGCAATATAATCTTGCGTTTCTTTTATACTCATTCCGGGCACAAATTGCGCAACATATGAAGTTTTAAATGCAAAGTTATCTATTAGTAGTTGTTTATAATTCATCAATAGTTCTCCTTTTCATAAAAAGTACTCCTCGAATTCTTCTATATTAAATATAACATATTAGAAATTTACCTTTTTCTATAAAAAGTACCTCTTTAAATTGTGCTCTATAGTTTAAAATAATTAAAAATGATATAACGTTGTCGGAATGAAAAAAGTGGTATATAATAAATATTAACATTACTAGTAATTATTTTAGGTATTCCTAGAATAAAGGAGCGATACATATGAAAATTACTATTTATTTCGGAAGTCATGAAGATCAAGATGTTCGTACTATGGACTGTCATTTAGATGTAGAAGATACAGAAGAGATTGTTTCTGTATCATAATATAAATAGTTAGGGTAAACCCTATTCCCTACAGCGTTTAAGGCACCTTTTATAAGGTGTCTTTTTTGTTATATTTTCATCAAAAACCCTTTACTTTATAGCGTTTTAATAGTAAAATATAAACATACGAACAAATGTTCTTTTTATTTTAAACGTACATGAAGGGATGATTTTAACAATGGCTCCATTAAAGCGCAGAGGAAGAAAAAAGCAAGCACCTATTATTTCAAATACAGGCTTTATCGGCTCTGTCTTTATTGATACATTGGAGTTACAAAAGAAATCCTATTATTTCGCTCGTAAAAAACTTCAAATTGTTCATCACGTATTAGATGGTCTCTCTGGAGCAACAAGTGCTTTATTTAAAGAACATAACATTTCAGCATACATGTCATGTGTGTATTTACATAAACAAAAGAAAATTGGCTTTGTTCTTTCAACGAAACCATTTGAACAAAGTGATGGCGTTGCTTATTTTGTCAATTATTTAATCGAAAAGAATTTTTACGGCGGCCATGACGAAGATGTAGAATATCAAGAAGTATTTAATACAGGTTTTATCGGTGTAGTATTTGCTGATTTATCTAGTATAGATCGCTTTAATTTCGAGTTTGAAATGGGTATGCTAACGAAATTAATGAAAGATATGATTATTCCGGTTAAAGAACTCTTTTTACGCCATAATGTACCGGCTTACATCTCCACTTCTCATTTAGAAGAACAAAACAAATTAGGTTTCGTTCTCTCTGTAAAGCCATATGACGAACGCGCTGAAGCAGATTTATATTTTGAAGCATATTTAAAAGAACGAGGATTATTTATTGGTGATGAAGAAGATGAAATTGATAAGATTGTTATTAGAAAAACAGCTGAATTACGATAGAAAAGCGCAGGATTAGAATCCTGCGCTTTTTAAGTTACGTTAAACACTATAATCTTTTGAATGAATTTCTAAATTTAACTTATTTGCTAAAATTTTATTCAAAATAAAAAATACAATCCCCCCTGCAATGGGAAGCGTATAGGCTGGAATGAAATTTAATAATAGTCCTGATATTGCAAGTGCTATTGGCTGCATTATTTTACCTAAGCTTAATCCAATACTAAGAACTCTTCCTCTATATTCTTCAGGAATCTCATTTTGCATGAAATACATTAAAGGAATATCAATTTGTGCTATCATAAATCCTAAAAAGAACATAATCATGCAATACGTAGTAACATATACCAAATTATTTACTACAATAGATTTAAATAAAACAGGTATTCCTGAAACTATCATAAAAATTGCCAACATAAAACTTATTTTCTTCAATAGATAAGAATAAGAAAAACAATTAGTTATCTTTTTTACTAATATTGCACCAACTATCATACCTATCGGAAAAGTCCCTTGAATCATACCAAATTGCTTAGAACTAAGATTGAGAACTGTGTTAATAATGTATGGCAATGGAACAGTTACAGCAAAGCCTAAAAAGAAATTAAGGGAAATTAAAATACTAAAAGTATTTTTTAAGCTTTTCCGCTCCAATAAGTAAGAGTATCCCTCCTTTATATCTTCAATAAAATTAATTTCTCTAATTGAACATTCCTCATTTATGTTTTGCTCGCACAATTTAAAGTTTATAAACAATATGGATATAGCCGAAAGGATAAATGAAATACCGTTAATAATGATAAAAGTTTTTATATCAAAGACTGCAAAAACAATGCCCCCTAACATAGGCCCTAAAATTAAAGATATAGAATCGATAATTTTACTTATAGAATTAATACGCATTAACCGTTCTTTAGTAACCATATTCGGTTTTACGGCCTCTAATCCTATTCCAAAAAACGTTGTAAATACTGTCATAAGAAAGGTAGTAGTATAAATAATGAATAAGTTTAATCCATAATAGCTGCTTAATATATAAACAGTTATTAATAAGCACCCGCTTAATACATCCATGCAAACGACGAGTTTCTTTTTATCAACCTTATCAGCAATGACACCAGCAAATGGATTCATAACAATCATTGGAATTGTTCCTAATATGAGCGTAATCGCAAAATTTAACGCAGATCCGGTTATTTGTAAAACATACAATCCTAATGCAAAACTATAAATAGAGCTACCGAATAGTGATACTGTTTTTGCAATTGAATATAAACAAATATTTCTTAGTCCTTGGTTTCTTTTTTTATTTTCTATATGTAATCGTAAACTTCCCATCACTTTCCCCTCACTTTTCTTTGTATTACATAAAGTGTAAATTCTCGGGTTAACCCAATATCAATACACTGTGTTTAAAAATTACTACAAAGAAATGAAAAAAGATGGGATTAACCCCGTGCACATCAACTGAAGATATTAGTGCATCCTACAACGATAAAAAATAAAATGATTAATAAGATCACATGTACAAATGCAAATTTTTTATTGAAATCTAAAAAATAATATGGTATCTTCTATTACGTTGATTAATTACATATGAGAATCATGTATAACTCCAAGAATATGGCTTGGGGGTCTCTACCAGGAACCAACAACTCCTGACTACAAAATGCGTCTTTTAGCGTTTGTAGTCAGGAGTTTTTTTGTTCTACGGTAAATAATGCAGAGAAGGGAATATAAAAAATGAATTTCAAAGTATTTATATTAGCTTTAGCAACGATAGCGGTAGGTCTTGTAGAGCTTATCGTTGGAGGAATATTGCCAGACATCGCTAAAGATTTTAATGTTTCATTAAGTTCCGCTGGTCAATTAATTACAATTTTCGCCTTTACTTATGCAATAGCAGGTCCTGTATTATTGATTTTCACAAGTAAAGTGGAAAGAAAAAAATTATATATTATTTCACTTTACATTTTTCTAATTGGTAATCTACTTACTTATTTTAGTCCGAACTTTACTTTTATGATGATAGCAAGAATTTTAACTGCTATGAGTACTGCTTTAGTTGTAGTACTTTCCCTAACAATTGCAGCTAAAATTGTTAATCCCGCTTATCGAGCAAAAGCATTAGGATTAATTTATATGGGTATTAGCTCTTCACTTGTACTAGGAGTACCACTAGGCATATTAATTTCAAACACATTTGGCTGGAGGATTATTTTTTTATGTATAGCTATTTTATCATTGGGGTCTATTATCTTAATTTCAGTATTTTTAGATAAAATACCTGGAGAGGAAAACCGAACTCCTTTATCTATCCAATTAAAGGCCGTTTGTAGTCTTAAACTAGGATCTGCCCATCTAGCTACCATGTTTATGTTAGCAGGACACTATACTCTATATGCTTATTTTACTCCTTTTTTAGAAAATAAGTTTCACCTAAGCCCTTATTGGATTAGCATATTTTATTTAGTGTTTGGTATAGCTGCAGTAAGTGGCGGAGCGTTTGGCGGTGTATTATCAGATAAAATAGGCGCTCAAAAAAGTATTGTGATAGTTATTACTCTATTTGCTCTAATCTTATTTATATTACCGTTTACTGCAGTTTCTATTATCCTATTTATTCCTGTTATGATAGTTTGGGCTGCATTGAGTTGGGGGCTTGCACCACCTCAACAAAGTTATTTAATCCAAATTGCCCCGGATACGTCAGATATACAGCAAAGTTTTAATAATTCAGCCCTACAAATAGGAATTTCACTCGGCTCTGCAGTTGGAGGTATAGCTTTAAAACAAGTACATAATGTCGCCAATATGGCCTGGGTTGGTGGATCTTTAGTTTTATTATCTTTAGGTTTGGCTATCTTTTCTCTTACTAGACATACACCGACAAGAGACTGTCCAGTGAGTGCTAAACATTTAGATTAACATTCTCTTTTTCTTTTAATCGTAAAAAGTATAAATAGGAATCGTCATAAATAGTCCCGTTATAAAAACGGACTTTTTATGACGGGGTTAACCCCATCTTTTTCCGAAAAATGAATATGTATAAATTTCTTCTCCTTGAACAAAGAAATCCTCGTACTTTCCCCCTCGTATCAAATAATTTGAAGTACTTTCATCAATCGATTGAAACTGTAAACTTTGGATTTCTTTCGTTACTTTTACAGATGTAAAATTCACTCTGAGTCTAGGTGCAATTTGGCTATTTATACTAAATTTATTAAATAAAATAAACGAACTTAATAAATAACTATTGAGTTTAAAATATTTAAGGTTACGCACTTTTATTGTAGAGGACTTGTACTACGCGTTCATAACAATTTTATAGACATTTAGGATTTTGTTTTATGGGAAGCATTCTTGCTGTGGAATCGGGATTATAAATATAGATGAACATGATTCAAATCAAAAAAAGGTACTCCTAGAAGTACCTTTTTTACTATTCTATATGTGCGAACGCTTTCAAAATTATTGGATATAAATTGATGTACGCATTGTATTAAATGGTGCATTTATAGATGTCTTTTGATACTCAAAGGTTCCTTGTTGGTGTCCAGAAGCATCCCATTTATAATACCAGCCAACGATTGGTCTTCCCCCAATTATAGTGGAATCAATACTTTTTACATTAGAACCATTCATTTTAACAAATGGGTTTTGGCCATAACCCATTTCTTTCGTTGTAATATATAAATATTTTCCCCCGTGGTTACGCGATGTACTGAAGCTGTTCTGATTAATTGTTTCTACCCCGCCTAGCTCAGACTCTACTTGTACGACGTTTAGTGAAGTAAGTGGTGCTGCTGGTCCAGCTGAAGCTTCTGTTGCCATCCCTAATCCGACGAACGCTGTGATTGCTAACGATGAAATCCCTAGTGCTGCTTTTTTAAACATAAAAACATCCCCTTCCATCTATTGTTTTCTCTTTCATTGTCAATATAATCCTAATAATATTATATGTAAATAGATTGTAACTGCAGAAATAAAAGAAAGAAGATTCTGATTTATTAACATTAAAAAATATGACTTCAACTTTTTTCGTTAAAGATAGTCATCAATCTCTAACTACCTAATGACCTCAAATAAACGCTATTCAAGCCATTTTAAGAGGTACAAAAGACCTTATAGTATATAAGGTCTTTCCCGACACTCTGAAAAAACCCGTGAATCATTCACGGGTTTTACTTTAATAACTAATTGCAATTGTACCTTCACCTGCATGAACCGCAAATGAAATTGGTAATGGATATAATTTGAAATCCATTTCAGGGAATGCTTGTCTAATATCTGCAATCCATTCTTCAGCTCCAGCTTTATCGTTAGCATGGAACATGTGAAGTACTTTTGGTAATTCTTTTTCAAGTTCATTTTTAATATATTCTCGACATTTTTGGATTTTACGAACTTTCTTTTCAAGTAAAAGCTCTCCACCTTTTACTTCTAATATTAAGTTGACACTTAATAAACTTCCAAGTAAAAATTGAATACCCTTTACACGGCCACTTGCATATAGACCTTTTAAACTCTTTGGAAATACATGAAAAGGTCTTCTTTTTTCCTCTACTAATGTTTTGTGTATATCTTGTAAAGTCATACCATCATTGTATAACGATTTCGCTTTTCTAATTAGTTCATCCATTGGATAACTTGTTGTTTCACTGTCTAATACCGTTAATGGGAAACCTGCCATTTCTGCAGCTAACTTCATATTTTGATAGGTTCCACTTACTTTTCCGCTAATAGCAACTGCAAATCCCTCTTCATATTCTTCTTTGCATTTCGAAAATAACTCTACCATTTCCCCTATGTTAGGCTGTGATGTAGTGACAGTTTTACCTTCGTTCAAAGCATTATAAACGCGCTCACGCACACCTTCTTCACAATCTTTGTACGACACACCATCAATAATAACTTCAATTGGGATAACAAAGTTATCTCCTTCTGTTTTAAAACTCGCAGTTGTACTATCAGTAATCCAAGCAACACGCTTCATGTTGTTCCTCCCTTAATTCAATTCCTCTTTTCTGACTTTTCTATATATTTATGTTACGAAAAGAGAATATCCCTGTAATAGTAACAGGACTTTATTGTTTTGGCTATAGTAGATGCATATTAAATGTGACTATTTCTTGTCTGTTTCACAAATAAAAAAGAAAATCAAGGAATTTGCTCGATTTTCTTGTTATCATATACTATTTAAAAGTTTCATTATCTAAAATTACAACATAATCATTCGTTAATCGGCCAGCTTCTTTTGTATAACTAACAAGCCTTTGTATATTATCACAGCAAATTTTTGCTCCCCATACGAGTAACGGTACACCAATAAAATCGATATGGAACCTTCTAGAAAACAGCCCACCGAAAGTCATTGGTAAAGGTACGGTTGGTGATGTATTAGAAAAAATAATCTTTTCATGACTTTGATAATGTTTTTGCAAGATTTCTCCTAAATGCTTCATCGCTGGTACAACAACTTTTGATGCGCCACATCCAATCGTATATACAGGATGACCATGTTCATCGATTCCATGAAAAATAATTTTTCCCATATCTTCTGTTTTCAATTTATTAAAGTAATCTACATTCAAAATTTCTTCTTTCGTTAACTTACGATCCGTTGGTAGTTTATTTAAATGATACGCTGCAGCTAGTGAGGTAGTATGTGTTCCACCAAAATCTGTATAAATGTATATCATATTATCATCCCTTGTTGTAAAAGTTCAATGTTAATTAGTATTACCGTTCTTAGCAATGTTAAACAAGGGGTGAATGTATTTACGTTTTTTGTGTTAATTCATTATATTTTTCCCAAATATAATAACGTCTACTAATCACAGTGCCTAATGTAATACATAAAAAGGCATTTGTTACAACCATTAATGTCTGGTGCGTACTATCAGAAAACATACTTTGTTTAATCATAATTTTTGCTCCTAAAATAACAAGAAGGATTATTGTACTTACCCAATTTCCTTTTCGTAGTACATGACCTGTTTTACTATCAAATCGAAATGTTAAAGCTCTTCCCCGTATAATTCCTAGACCTAAGCCAATTCCAAGCATTACAACAAACAGTAGTCCTTGCAGCAAAGTTATTTGTCCCATATGAATAATGGACTGGATTGTTACAAAGCACAACAAAGCCGGAATGAGCCAAATACGGTTTATTTTCACTTTTCGTTCTTTACTTTGCATCAAAACAATAATAAGAACAACAAGTAAAATATCCATTTAAAATCCTCCTATAAACTTGTTTATCTTTAAAGATTATATTCTCCTCTTTTCATTCCATACTTGAAATACGATAGCTACTTTCAAGTGTAAGACGGAAAATGTGATTTCTCATCAGCCTTAAGCATTATTTATAAAAATAAAAAGACGTACTTTTTACTCGTACGCCTTTAATAACTCGTTTAAACTCCTATTTATCAACTAATTCCACACCTTTAGAATTAGCTTTACCCAACACTCGAATGTTAAATTTATTAATGGCTTTTAAAAAAATATTATAAATACAATATCCAACAATAGAACCTATAACATTACAGATCATATCATCAATATCAGTAATACGTCCCACTCCACTAAATAAAGACTCAATTAATTGTAGCAATTCAATACTAGCTGATATAGAAAATCCTAATAAAACTGTACTTTTGAATTTCTTATATTTATCCCATAGGATAGGTGCTAAAAATCCTAAAGGCATTAATAATAAAAATTTACAATTATATAGTAATGTTTTCTAATTTAAAAATCCATATAATTATATATAATTGTACAGAATTACAAAAACCCCTTATTTAATAAATAAAGGGTTCCTCGTTAACTAAAATATTTTTCAAAACGGAAACAATCATGAACTCGTTTAAATTATTTTCGTATCTCTTCTTTTAAATCCATATAATTAAAAAGTTCTTTCTATTTCTGTCATTAATTTTTCAGGTCCTGCCCCTTTATTCGATGGAATAACTAAAGTGATTCCTAATTCTGGATATATAGCCGAGCGAAAACTGACGCCTGGATCATATCCCATTACATGATATTTGAATACCTTGTTTTCTCGTGTTTCAATCCATATTCCATAGCCGTAGGACTGTTTATCATTTACTTGAATGTGAGGAGTTAAAAGTAATTTTGTATATTCCTTTCCTAAAATTTCATTATTAAATAGGGCCGCCCAAAATTTCAGCATGTCTGGTGCAGTAACATATGCACCTCCATCAGCTCCTCCTTTTATCGGTATAGAGTAGGCGTTTGTTCTCCAATTTTGGTTGGTTTCGTCCTTTATATATCCTAGAGCTGTATGTCTTGGTAATCTATCTAACGAAAAATAGCCAGAATCATTCATGCCAATCGGATTAAAAATGTTCTTTTCTATATACTCCGTAAATTTAAGTCCCGTCTGTTCTTCTATTATTAATCCAAGTATGATAAAACCTGCATTGTTGTAGTGAAACTTAGTTCCAGGTGCAAACATCATATTACTTTTTTGGAATAATGATAAAAAGTCTTTTAAGCTCTTTAATAGATACATAGGTGTTTGTTTCCAAAGATCTTCGAAGTTATCCATAATACTTTCATCAAAATAATCTGGTATACCAGCGCTATGCGTTAGTAGTTGATGTATTGTAATATCTTCATCGAAGTTTGGAAATTTTATCTCTAGACAATCTTTTAATTTTGTATGAAAAGAAATAAAACCTTTTTCAACAAGTTGACAGATCCCAATTGCAGTGAAAATTTTACATCCTGAGGCAATGCCAAATCTTGTTTGTATCGTATTGTTTATACATTCACTTTGGTTTGCGTAACCCAAAGCTTTTTCATAGACTAAGTCTTTTTCTTTTTTTACTAAAACTACTCCAGAGAAATCTATTTTCTTTTGTATTTCTTTTACAATTTTATCAATTTCATCTTTTGTTTTTATCACGACAACCACCCTTATCTTTCGGTATTGTTCTTTCCCCTTATTAATTTTTCCATATAAAGGGGAAAGAACCCTTTTATTAAATACGATAAATTGTTAATGAGAACACAAAGTTCATTTCGAATTTATCCCGCTATTTGTGGGCAGTAAGACCCCCATCTCAAAATTCAGCGAAAGCAAAAAAGTTAAGTGGGGACCCTGCTGCCCGTAAAAGCCCGATTGGTGAGGGCTGATAATCAGTGGGGGATGCCCCCTGATTAAAGTTTCACTTTATTGATTCAGTAGAATACAACTTAGATTGTGCTGGGAATAAAGTAAACACACATAAGACGATAGTAATAAATAACATGATCAATGAACCTACAATAACTACAAGTTGTATAGAAATGAACTGAGTCGCAACACCAGATAATATTGTAATAAAGATTGTTACTATCGCAATAACAAGTCCATATATACTCCCAATCCGTCCCATCATATGAACAGGGATATTATTTTGGTAAAATGTATAAAATCCTGTATTTGCATATGCCATTGAAAAAGATAAAATAAAGAATCCAATAGCAGCTATTAAAAATACACTTGAAAAAGCATAAATTAAATAACCAATTGTAATGAATAATGATCCTATTCCAATTAGAAGTGAAGGTGCTAATTTCTTTGACAAAATTGTATTTGTTATGGCACCTAAAATAAATCCTGCACCAGCTATACTAACTAGAAAACCATATTCACTATCTGTTAGTAGTAATACCTCTTTCGCAAACGATAGTTCAAGTGAATCAGTAGCGGTTGCTAATGCGAACATACTTTGAAATAAGAAGTACACGCATACGACATACACATGTTTTCTACTAAAATTTATAACAGTGTTCCAATCTTTTTTTAATACTGTAAGAGATAATGTATTACTTGTTGTATCCGAAGCTTCTTTCTTATCAAGATTAGGTAAAAGTAATGTAATGAATCCTGATAAGAGAAATGCTATAGCATTTATATATATAGCAATCTCTGGTGTACTCGCAATTAATAAAACCCCTGCTATCGCTGGACCAATTAAAAATGCACCAGATCCTATTAAACTACGTAATGAGTTGAAACGTTGTCTTTGTTCTACTGGAATTAATTTCGTCATATACGTCATAGCAGTTGGCTCATAAATTGCACTGGCCATACTTATAAAGAATACAAATACATAAACAATCCAAATTGACGGAAGTAAAGGTAAAATAGCGATAAATAACGCACGATATATATCGAGGTGAATCATTAACTTCCGTTTATTTAAACGATCAATCATACTCCCAGACCAAGCGTTTGTAAATAAAGTGGCTAATGGTTTTATTACATATAAAGCAGCAACAGCTAAGGCTGAGCCACCCATATTATAGACAAGTACATTCAGTGCTATTAAGTAAATCCATGCCCCTAAATTCGCAATACCAACACCGGACAGTAGTAATAAAGGATATTTCCAATCTTTAAGAAAGTTTTTCATTTTTGGCCCCCGCTTTCAAAATTGTTTTAAAACAATAAAAAAATCCCACCCCCAAGACTTTTAATCTTAGGGACGAGATTTATCATCGCGGTGCCACCCTAGTTTGTTAATATGTCACCATATTAACCTTATCAGGTACTGCATTCTAACTCATGCTTATACCATAGCTCTATAACGGGAGCTCCCGTCACACCATCCCCTAATAATAGGTTCCGATGCGCTGCTCAGAGGCTTGGTTCAATAAAGAATTTTTACTCCTTTTCAGCTAAATGGAGCTCTCTGTAAAAAATTCATTTTATTTACTCTTCTCTTCACTGCATTTGATTTTTTCCATATTATCACAATTATTTTTAACTGTAAATAAAAAATAATCAGATATTTAATAACGTGTCTCTATTAATTCATTTATTTATTGTTTTTTCTGAAAATTACGGTGCGTGAAATTACTTACAGCTCTAAAGAAAGAGCCATTTGCATCTAGCTCCTTCCAAATACCTGAATTAATTCGTATTCGCCTCTGTTAACGGTTGTAACGGCGGTTCTAATTCTAGTTCTAGTGTATCTCCTTCATGTAAATCTTGTCCTTTTTCAATACTTTGGCTCGTTACATAACCTGTACCAGAAGTTTTCAAATCTAATTTCAAAAGCTTAGAGAAATACATAACATCACGCATGGACCAACCTTTTACATTTGGCATTTGTGCGTTATTCCCTAATAAAAATATACGATCACCTTCACTCATTACCTCGCCAGACTGTGGATATTGTTTTATTATTTTTCCTTCTCCTAAAATTACCGGCTGTAGCTTCTCTTTTTCTACACTTTTCTCTGCTGTACCCATCGATTGATTTACATAATTTTGTACTTTTAATTGAGATTGCTTCGTTGCATCAGCTATTTGTTTTTCTGTATACGGTTTCACCTTTAAATATTCAAGGCTGTTTTTTATAACAGGTTTAAATATTTCAGCAAGAGGCTGAGCTCCATACTCATCTCCTTTTAACTTTGGCTGCTTAATAGCTAAGTATACGATTAACTCCGGATCATCAATTGGAGCCATTCCTAAAAAGGAGAAAATGTAATTCTCTTTCCCTTCCATATATCGGCCGTTTTCAGGATTCGGGATTTGTGCTGTTCCTGTCTTACCTCCAATTGGATAACCATCTACTTTATACATTGTACCAGTTCCTTTTGAAGATGTTATAACACGCTCCATTAAGCTTCTAACCTTGTCCGCTGTTTCTTTTTTTATCGGATTCCCAATTTCTTTCGGTTGATTTTCCATAATAACTTCTTTATTTGTTGGATTTACAACTTTATCAACGATATATGGTTGCATCATTTTCCCGTCATTTGCTATAGCAGTAGCTGCTTGGATTAATTGAATCGGAGTTACTGTAGAACCTTGACCGAAAGAAGTTGTAACCTGTTGAATTTGCGTATTTAATAATAAAGTATTTTTACTTTCTCCAGGTAAATCTATTCCTGTTTTTTGATTGAATCCAAATTTATTCATATATTGCTTAAATTTATTTGGTTTCAGTAACTGATCTTCTAAAATAGAAAAAGCTACGTTTGATGATCTTTCAAAACCTTCATCAAATGTAATTGACCCCCATCCAAATCCACCATTATGATCTTTTATATCAGAGGAACCAACGGAATATTTTCCAGATTGAAAATATTCTTTTCCGTTATATACACCTTCATTAATGGCAGCTGCTAACGTAAAAACTTTCATAGTTGAACCTGGTTCATATGCATTTGCAATCGGATCATTTAAAAAGTATTCGATATCACCTACATTAGGATTGTAACTAGGTTTACTAGACATCGCTAAAACCTTTCCTGTTTTTGGATCAGCAATAATTCCAATTAACATAGAAGGATCATAATGCTCTTGTGCTTTGTTCATCGCTTCTTCTAAAAAGCTATTAATTTGTTTATCAAGCGTTAAATACACGTTATTCCCATTTTTAGCAGGTTCTACTTTACCTATATCATTTGTAAGCGGAATCCCCCTTCGTGTACCCACATATTCTATATTCCCGTTTGTAGAGCGCAAATATTTATCCAAACTCTTTTCAAGCCCAAACTTTCCTTCCGTATTCCCTTTATCATCTGGTCTAGCAAAACCCAGTATATAGGATGCAAAATCTTCATTCGGATACACTCTTGCTTTTTCCGACATAAAAGATACACCTGGTATTTTTAAATCGTTAATTTTTTCCTTCGTTTCCCTAGATAAGTTCCGACCAATTTTCCCAATTTCAACTTGCGTACGCCCTTCATGAAAGTTTTTTAATACTTCTTCTTTATCAATTTCAAGCACATCGGCTAATTGTTGTGCGGTTTCATCTTTATTTTTCACTTTATCTTTTCCTTTTAAATTCACAACAACTCGATATGTTGTAGAATCTTGTACTAACACCTTTCCCGTTTGGTCATAGATAGTGCCACGATTCGCTTCTAAAACACCTTTTTTATTATGTTGTTCATCCGCGAGGTCCTTTACATTTACATTATGCACGACTCCTACTGCCTGAATATAGACTATACGCAAAATCATAATAAGAAACAAAACAATAAAAGCAATCATCATATATCGAGCGCCTTTATTCGTTTGAAGTTTTTGCATACTTATCTCCTCTCTTTTGGAATGGATTCGTACGAAGATGCGTTTTATAATTTGTAGTTTTTGTTTACAATACTATATGTTTCGAAGTTTTCTTTTTAATTCCTTTAAAACAATACGAAACTAACTATTGTTATTTTTTGTTTTTGTTTTATTTAATTAAAGTACGGTGCGTGAAATTTCTGAATATTAACTCCATCAAAACTTGATTGCATATCACTCTAAACTCTTTTCTTATTTACTATAAAAAGTTCCCCTCTGGATTTCCAAAGGGGAACTTTTTATAAGAAAATTATGCGATATGGTTATATTTTGCTAAGAAAGGAATTCGTCTCGCTACTAATGCATACATTTTGAATACGAATTTCGCTATTGGTTCAAACATACGTGTACTTTGCATTACTAAACCGCTCGTAACAAGTGTTATGAAAGCTGCACCAAGTATATCTAAAGGATAATGAACACCTACATACATACGTGATATACCGACTAACACTGCCCATAATAGCGCGATATATTTCAGTTTTTCTCCTCTAAGAATAAATACGAAGGCGATTGAAAATACAAGTACAGAATGATCACTAACAAATGATGAATCTGCTGCATGTGGTACTAATTGATGTACATCATGTGATACGAACGGACGCGGATGGTAATATACCGCATGTATAAGAACATTTACTACTAATGCAATAATAACCGAAAGCGTCGTATATAAAACTGTATATTGTTTTCTAATTGCATTCTCTTTCTTTCCATTATTAAACCATAAGATAAGCATAAATAAAATGGCTACGTATGCAGCGCTATTTGTAATTGCAACCATTATCGTATCTAATAGTTTGGATGAATCAGCAAAATTATTAAACCACTGAAATACTGTGTAATTCATAATACTCTCTCCCTACTTACAAGTGTTCTTGATTTACACAGTATACAATACCATTATGAAAATGGGCTTAAACTTTTCTCATCTAATTCTCATTTTACTATTACTCATGTGACAATTATAAAACAAATTTTATACACTATTTATGTATAAAGTTCGTAAACCTTTATAATAAGGCGATTCGTATTTTTTTCATGTTTGGAATACATAACATGTTCATTTAAATATACTAATTGTAAAATCATATTTTTTAATTCATTTGAAGTACAATATTTCCAAATTGTTCTCCATGTTCCATACGGCTTAGTGCTCGAATTGCTTCTTCTAACGAGTAAACTTTATCAATAATTGGTTTAATTTGATGTTTTTCTATAAACTTTATCATCTCATTAAATTCCTCACGGCTACCCATGGATGTTCCCATAATATCAATTTGATTGTAAAATAGCGCGCGTAATGGTAATTCAATTTTATCTCCTGAGCTTGCACCAAAATTCACGATTCTTCCGTTTGGTTTTAATACATCAAAATATTTCAAAAAAGTTGCTGGACCTATACTATCTATTATTAAATCTACTTTTTCACCTTGTAAGCTCTCTTCCCAATTTCCGGCACTATGAAAAGAAATATCTGCACCATATTTTGCAGCAAGTTCCATTTTATTCTCTACCCTTGAAGTAACACTCACTTTTGCGCCAATTGCTTTCGCGAATAACATGGCAAATGTAGCAACACCACCGCCTATTCCCGGAATTAAAACGTGTTCGCCGCGCTTCAATCTACCTTTAGTAAAAAGCGCTCTATATGCAGTTAATGCGGATAAAGATAAAACACCTGATTCTTCCCAAGTAAGATATGACGGCTTTTCTACAACATTTTCAACTGGTACAATTACATATTCAGCAAACGTTCCATCTTTCGGCCCACCTAGCACTTCCGGTAACTCCGGTACTTCAGTAGCATGTTCCCATCCAATACTAGGATTAATAATAACTTCTGTATGTAATATGTTATCAGAAACACCGTTTCCAATTTCCGTAACAATACCTGCACCATCTGATCCTATTACTAATGGTAGATCCATTTCTTTTCTATTATTTATAATAAATAAATCCCGATGATTTAAGCCTGCTGATTTTAATTTCACTTTAACTTCCCCATCATTAAGTGCTCTCTCAGGTGATATTTTATATTCTACACCGTCAAACCCAGTTTTATATTGATGTACGATAGCTTTCATTATTATTCCCCCTTAATAATTTTAATGTACTAGAAATTTCGAAATAAACAAAATGATTTGATCGTAAAAAAAGAAGGAATGCAAAACGCACCCCTTCTTTGAAGGCTTATTTTATTATACATGGTAATGTAATCGTAACGATTGTTTCTTCATTTTCTTTACTCTCTATTTTAATAGCTCCTTTATATTTTTCTACAAGTCGTTTTGCAATAGACAAACCTAGTCCGTTTCCACCTTGTTTTCGACTTCTCGCTTTGTCAACTCGGTAAAACCGATTAAGAACAAATGGTAAATCGGTTTCAGGTATTCCCGTTCCATGATCTATTACACGAATTGTAACTTTCCCTGATTGTAAACTGGATTCTATGCAAATATATTTATTAACCTCTTTTGTATACTTAACTGCATTATCCATTATGATAATAATAATTTGTTCTAAGTAAGATGATGGCATTGAAACATAAGCCTCGTCATCCCCGAATTTCATATCAAATTGAAAATCACTTTGAATTACTATAAAGTTTTGTGTAACATGTTTTAATACGCTATTTACATGGACTGGCTCAGCTGCTATTGGATACATTTGTTCAGATTCAGCTCTTGATAGTTCAAGCAATTCTGAAACTAATTTATTTAAACGATCTACTTCCTTTAAACTAGATTGAAGAGATTTATCTAATACTGCTGGATCATTTTTCCCCCATCGGTTTAACATCGCTAAGTGACCATGAATAATTGTTAACGGTGTTCTTAGTTCATGAGATGCGTCTTCGACAAACTGTTTCTGTTGTGCAAAAGAAGTTTCTACTTCATCCATCATCTCGTTAAAGAGAAATGATAATTTTGCAAGCTCATCATTATTTTCTCGTACTGGAACCCGTTCGTTTAGTCCATTCTTTTTAATACGTTTCATCGTATCTGTTATATTTTGAACACTTGATAATAGTTTCTTCGTTATAAGAATCCCACCTAAAAAACTAAATATCAATCCAAATATTCCAGCAATAAGCATTACCACTAAAATAACTTTTAATAAATAATCAAATGTCTCTAGGTTTTTCGTAAGTTCAATAGTGCCAGTAAACTCTTTCGTTTTAATTGGTATGCGCTTAACTAATATTCGATCTTCTAAATGCCTTTTTATAAATGACTCATCTTTTATAACCTGTTTCGGCTTTATCCACGTTTCATTAAAATCTCGTGAAACAGTAATAATCGGCCCCCCATCCATGTCAATAATACGAATCATTTGATGCTTATCAATCATATTGTTTAGAAAATCTTTACTGTTTTCAAATGTTTTACTCGAAAGGGTATCATTTTTATCTTGGAAATATGCCGCTATTTCCGTCACTTGCCTATTTATTTGTTTCTGTTCATAATCTATAGTCCACTTATTGATTACAATAAACTGCAAAGCACTATATAAGATGAATAAAATAAATACTAGTGTAGTGGACCAAAGTGTTAGTTTCCACTTTATAGGTAGATTTCGAATTCGAAACATAATATTTTTTATCATTTCATTATATATCCCGCACCACGGACTGTTTGGATATACTCCTCCTTATCTACACTATGTAACTTGTTTCGCAAATAACGAACATATACATCAACGATATTTGTCTCAACAATTGCATCATATCCCCATACTTGGTCCAGTAAAACATCACGAGTAAGTACGCGATTAATATTTTTCATAAACATAAGCAATAACTCGAATTCTTTATTTGTAAGTTCAATTTCTTCATTTCCTTTCGTTATAGTTCGAGATTCAATCTGAAGCTGCAAATCTTTGAATGTAAGAAATGAAACCTGCTTGTTTTCAATATGTTCTTCTCTTCTAAATATCACTCTCATACGTGCTAACAGTTCTTCAATTGCAAATGGTTTCGGAAGATAATCATCCGCTCCACTATCTAAACCTGTCACACGGTCCATAATACTATCACGAGCAGTCAGCATAATAATAGGTGTATTTTTAGTCGCTCTTAGTCGACGACATACCTCTAGTCCATTTAATCCAGGCAGCATTAAATCAAGCAAAATGAGATCGTAATTCTTTTCAAGTGCTGCGCTTAACCCTTTTCTTCCATCTAGTTGTATATCTACTTTATACCCTTCATATTTTAGTTCTAATTCTAGAAAATCTGCTAAACTTTCCTCATCCTCAATAATTAAAATGTGTTGCAACGGTAGTTCCTCCTAGACAATTAAATGAATAAATAATCCTATTCCAAATATAATTACAATGATTTGATGCACTTTTCTATACATCATAAATTTTTCTTTCTTATTCATTTTCTGTAAATAAAACCCAACAACCCCTAGTGCGATTAAGGCTAATAGAGAAAATATGCCACTGTATATGAGTAAAATATGAGGACTCCCTTTTATAAAAAAGTAAACACCATGAGTAATTGCAACAGCTATTATAGCGTATCCAATTAATACATGAAACTTTTTTGCAAATAGATACACTTCTTTAACTTTTTTAAATCCTTGTATATTTTTCTTCTTTAAAAACACCCATATATGGCGTAAAAACCATAATGAAGCAGCGATAATAGCCCCATATTCACCAAAAGAGCCTAATTTTTTATTTAACCATTTTACATTCAAAACATTGCCGTATATAACATTAATAAATAGCATCAATACACTACAAATAATAATAGTAATGCCCATAATTTTAACACACACACGAAAATATTTATTTCTTAATATCTTCTCCATTTTATTTAATCTCCTTACTCACAAAAGCTTTGTAACAAGCAGTCTATCAAATAAAAAAGAAAAGAACATGAGAGAAAGATTAAAATAAAATGAGAATTTCAATATCACTGACAATTATTATTGATTTTTTTCAGCTAACTTTATTATGTTTTGAATAAACGGTGCTTTTGCCTTTGTATATGAAACACGATCAAAAGCATATGTAATAGCAAGCATCTCTTTTAATTCTCTATATTCTTTACGTGCCCATTCATGGCTTATTAGAAAGTCACGAAATAAAATATTGTTCCTCCATTCGTCACTATTATAAATATAAACATGCAAATGATGAGTACCTGCTCTCCATTTTCCCTTTCTAAAAAAACGCCAATTGGTTGCATCTTTTGGAACATACTCATATCCAATTTCCGATAGAACTTCAATCCACTTTTCAGTTATTTGCAATTCTGTTACGCCAATCATCATATCAATAAGAGGTTTAGCTCCTAATCCTTCTACTGCTGTGCTTCCTATATGTTCAACAGCAATTATTTCTTGTCCTAACAAGGAACAGAATTTCTCTTTTTCTTTTATATACTCTTCAACCCAGTCTTTTTGATACGGTTTAATAACAATTTGTTGATCCATTGTATTCACCTCTTTATAAGTATTTATTATTATATTTATAAAATTTTATATTGTTAGCATAGGATTTCCATAAAATATGTCGAATAGTGGAATGTACAACTTAATTATATTAAATGTGAGGTAATCTATGAAAAATAATTCCGTCGAAATTCAGTTAAATAGTGTAACATTCCAATTAAAAGAATATCATAATTTTGATTGGCTTATTAAATTAGGGACCGTATTTGCAGTTTTTGACCAGCAAGACTCAGGTAATATAAGTTTTGGTGTAGAAAAAGATGGTCACAAGAAATTTATCAAATACGCAGGAGCACAAACAATTGCATATGAAGGAACAACGGGTGATGCTATTAAAAGGCTAAAAAATTCAGTTACTATCTATGAAGATTTAAAGCATGAATCGCTCATAAGACTAATTGATCATTTTCCAGTTCAATCTGGATATGTATTAATTTTCGATTGGTTTGATGGTGAATGTCTTCATTCGCATTGGAGTTTCCCACCTCCTGAAAAATATAAAAATCCAAACTCACCATTTTATAAATTTAGGCATTTATCTGCTATAGAACGAATTCATTCCTTACATTCCATTTTTTCTTTCCATACTTATGTAGAAAAGAAAAACTATGTAGCAATAGATTTTTATGACGGTAGTATTTTATATAATTTTAATACAAACGAAACAAAAATTTGTGATATAGATTTATACAGTAAGAAACCTTACATAAATAAAATGGGCCGGCTATGGGGTTCCTCCCGTTTTATGTCACCAGAGGAATTTGAACTAAACGCAACAATCGATGAAAGAACAAATGTATTTAATATGGGAGCAATGGCTTTCTCACTTTTAGGCGGTGAAAACGATCGTTCTTTTATAAAATGGAAAGCAAGTAAGGAATTATATGAGGTAGCGTATCGTGCTGTAAATAAAAATCGTGCAGAACGTTATGCATCAGTTACAGCATTTTACGAAGCGTGGTTAAAAGCAGCTAACGCAGAAAAGATATAACCCTAAATTATTAAAAGAAATATAGAGTTTATACTATTATCATGTATATCAAGAATGAATTTATGACTTTTGAAAACGATCGTAAATTAGGCATTCAACAAGGGTGTATAGTAATAACAGATCAATCGCAATATCTTGTCGTTAAAAAGAATGAAAATTATTCTTTATTAAGCATCGCATCTGCGGAATGTATAAACTTTGAAGTTTCACTTGAACATCTTGAAGAAATGGTCCAAGTAGATTTAAAAGAAAAAATTCAAGATATCATTCCACCAGAGAATATTAAAATCGTAGCTCAAAACAGAATATAAAATGTATTTTCTAAGAGCACTTTTGATGGTGCTCTTTTTTCATGAACAGTTTTAAATAACGATTTTATTATGTTTCCTAACTTACAGTAATGTCCTTAAAAAAACTTTCATATATATTTATCAGATATACTTTGAAATCACAGAGTATCAAATATTTTAAGATTTAACTGACCAACAATATTCAACTTCTCTTTAAAAATAACTTAGATACAAAAAAGCTACGTTTTATATAGGATAAAAAATTATCTTACGCAAAGGAGCTTGATTATTTGTGAATTACCAAAATGATAATAACTCTAACATTCACAAACCTTGCACTTGTCCATCCCCCACGGCTAACAGTTTAAATGTTGTTCAAACTACCCCATCAATAGTTTCTGTAAATTCTGCGATTCCACTAGATACCGTGGTAAATTCTAATGGTACGGCAATCTCATTCACACCACCAACAACTGTTTTACTTGAAGGTGGAAGAACCTATTTGGCAATCTATGAAGTGCAAGTTATCATTCAACCAGGAGGTAATTCGGCAGGTATCACTATGTATTTGAATAATAATCCAATCATTGGCTCTGGTACTTCTTTGGGATATACTGCAGGATTCACTTCTGTATCAGCACCCGCTATTTTCACTACACCTTTAGGTATAACAAGTACTCTTACTGTTAATGTAGGACCATATTCTAATACATTAAATACGTTGGGCTTAACTCTTGCTGTTGTAGCATTAACATAGTAAAATCTAATACTTTCTAAAATAAAATTCTTTGTTCTTCGACTGCCATTTTGAGTTAGCCGCTAAGAAACCGCTATAACTACATATAAAAAATATTATTTGGATCGATAGTATTGGGTGACTCGGCTGACAGAATTGCTGAGTCACCTTTTTTTCTAAAATAACGCTTTTGTTGATTTTATAAAGTGAAACTTTAATAATTGGTGGGGTGTTTATCCCCACTTATTATTAGTTGAACCAATCGAGCTTTTATTGGCAGTTAATGCCTCACTTAACTTCTTTGCTTCCGCTGAATTTTGAGGTGGGGATCTTAATGCGGGATAAATTTAATAGCTTGTATATTTTACTTTGTAACTTTCATTTCTCCTCCTATGATTACAATCTTTATTAGTAATTAAGCATTGATTATACGTCCTCTAAGAACATCTCCATTTTGTTTACATATACTTTGAAGAAAAAAACATTAAACATATACCCACAAACATTTTAAACATAGTTGCTAAAATAATTTATCTAGACTTACCTAACATTTATTTTTTAAAAAGGAGGTTACTTATGAGATATAATCAAAAATCAAACTCACCAAATCCGTGTGATAAATTCCAGCAGCCCTGCTTTATTTCTATATCCTCTTGTAATCAAAGTAATTGCTGTACACCTGTTTTTTTCTCAAGTTCTCAACAACAAGAATTATTACAAATAATAAGCCAATTAAATCAAGCTATTCTTACTTTTTTCACAACACCAAATTCAACAACTATAAAAATACTCCAATCTGCATTACAGGCATTAAATAATTTATTAATAGCGGTACAACCAAGTACACCAAATAGAAATTTAGTCATAAGAACTATAAATCAATTAATCAATTCTTTACCTACTGCATCTCTCACTCAAATCTCAGCGTTATTCCAATTTCTATTCCAAAGCTTGTCTTCACTTATCAGTTGTTCAAATATATCAGACCCCTTATTACAGCAGACATTCAACCTAATTTTACAAGGAATCTTGAATAGTTCGTTATTGAGTAACATCGGAACGCCAGGGCCGACTGGAGCAACAGGACCTAGAGGAATTCCTGGACCTAGAGGAGCTCAAGGGTCTCAAGGTGTGCAAGGCATTCAGGGACTTGAAGGACCGGAAGGGCCGGAAGGGCCTCAAGGTGTGCAAGGCATTCAAGGGCCTGAAGGATTAGAAGGACCGACTGGACCTCAAGGTGTGCAAGGCATTCAAGGGCCTGAAGGACCTCAAGGACCGGAAGGACCTCAAGGGGTAGAAGGGATTCAGGGACCGGAAGGGCCGGAAGGGCCTCAGGGACCTCAAGGTGTGCAAGGCATTCAAGGACCGCCAGGGCCACCTGGGCCGACTGGTTCGGGAACCGGAATGGGAATTCCTGGACCACCTGGACCGACTGGACCACAGGGTATACAAGGGATTCAAGGACCGGAAGGACCAGAAGGGCCAACTGGACCTCAGGGTGTGCAAGGCATTCAAGGGCCTGAAGGATTAGAAGGACCGACTGGACCTCAAGGTGTGCAAGGTATTCAGGGGCCGGAAGGACCACCTGGGCCGACTGGAGACTGTGAGTGTCCACCGGGACCAACTGGGCCGACCGGGCCAACCGGACCAACTGGACCTGGATGTAATTTCCTTGTATATGTTACTAACGCGGGAGCAATCGATGACCCTACAGATGATACAGTATCAGTGATTAACACCGCAACAAATACAGTAGTCGCTACAATTACTGTAGATAATGCACCTCTTGAAGTAACAGTTTCACCCAATGGGGCTCGTGCTTATGTTACTAATATTTTTTCCGATACCGTTTCCGTTATTGATACTGCTACTAATATAGTTATTGCTACCATTCCCGTTGGAGCTGATCCAATTGGCGTAGCTGTTTCTCCAAATAACACAACTGTTTATGTTGGAAACCACGCGAGTAATGACGTTTCAGTTATTAATGCTGCTACTAATACAGTTATCACTACCATCCCTGTTGGTATCGCTCCGCAAGGAATAACTGTTTCTCCAAACGGAGCCTTTGCATATGTTGCAAACGAATTAAGTAACACAATTTCTGTTATTAATACTGCTACTAACACAGTTACCGCTACCATTCCTGTTGGCATTCGCCCTAGAATAATCGTTTTCACACTAGATGGCACTCGTGCTTATGTCACGAATCAGAACAGCAATACTGTTTCTGTTATTAACACCGCTACCAATTCCGTAATTAATACAATTAACGTAGGTACCGAACCTGTTGGTATAGATATTACACCAGGTGGAAACCTTATTTACGTTGTAAATAAAGTTAGCAATAATGTTTCGGTAATAAATGTGGCGACAAATACTTTGATTGATACAATTCCTGTTGCTTTATCCCCTGATCAGGTAACTATCATACCTGATGGCACTCGTGCCTATGTTACAAATCAAGGTAGTAATACTGTTTCTGTTATTGATATTGCCACGAATACTGTTATCACTAATGTCCCAGTAGGTTTCGCTCCAACAGGAATAGCAACTGGAACTATTTGTGAATAAAATGAAAAACAAACATAGTTTTTATTAAGATCGATAGTATGTGATATTCTTTCTTTCATTACCTTCAAACAATCAGAATGAACCTCTATATTCTCTTCTTTTTTATCTTAAAGAACCTGCTAAGCAGTTAGCTGTTGTCAGTCGCTCTTTTTCTATAAAATTAGAATTTTATAGAAATTAATCAACTTACATTTTTAGGGTTTCATGATGATTATTACCTATAAAATCATTACCCTTACAAAAAGAGTTATGAACCTTTCCACTCATGGCTCTTTTTTATTACGAATTTGACTAGCTTCACGACTAAATCTCTCTGAGTATCTTATTGCTAATTTAGAAAATATCCCATAATTTAAATTCATCATTTTCTTCACACTATTTTTAAAATGAACATAATTATGTTGTTCTACTAAACGGCCTTTTACTCCAATCTGCAGATAAATTATTTAACAAGAAAAGTGTATTTGGAACTGGTGATGGAAACCTCGCAGCTTGAAAATTTGTAAGAAGCGGAGATGCAATAACGCCATCTATGGTACTACCGGCTTGGACTTGCACCATATCTCCTGCATTCAATTGTACAATGGTAGAAACTGTTACCGCATTTAAAAGCCCAGTATTTCCACCAAAAAAGCTATCATCTCCTGCTATTAAAGCACTGTTAACTGTTATAAATACTTCCGTCACATAATTTAGAGTATCATCAGTAGGACTAAAAATTATAGTAGTAATAATTAAATATACTCCATCTTGTTGCGGTATAAATGTTGATACACCATCATATTCACCATTTAAATCGAATTGTGTAGTTTCAAATGTTACTATAGACAGTGTATTAGCAGTAACGGATTGATCAGTAGATTTGAAAGCTCTGAATGCAGATTCAAATCCCGTTGGACCTGTCGGGCCTGTTATTCCGGTTGCCCCCGTTGGGCCTGTCGGGCCTGCTATTCCGGTTGCTCCCGTTGAGCCTATTGGGCCTGTTATTCCGGTTACCCCCGTTA
>NZ_KV827851.1:0-2766 GCF_001836235.1 Bacillus sp. HMSC036E02
ACAGCATAAAGAGCCATATAATATTCAAAAACTTTTTTATTAAAATCTGTATTTTTTTTCACGTTAATTAAACCACCCTGCTACTGTTGACCAAGTTTTTTTCGCACCCGTTTTCACCATATCCTTAATACTATCATCTTCACCATCACCATCTAAATCAACATCCCATTTTATACCTTCTGTTAAGTATGTTAATCCTACTGAAATACCGAATCCTGCTGCTGCAACTGCCAAAACTGGCGCAGCAGCAGGAAGAACTGCAACAGTCAGAACCGCAGCCCCTACAGTTGTTGCTCCTCCCACTACAACATTACCAATAATATCTCCTGCAATTTTATCATTCGAGGCATTATTTTTGATATTCTCACTTGTATCCGTATATGAATCTATAGCTACACTAGCCCATCCAAGCTTATCCTTTAAGGCCATTTTGGCTGCGCTTCCTTTTTTTATCATAGCTTCTATTTCTTTTATCTTAGGAGTAGCTGTTCCATTTTCGATTTTCTTTTCGATATCATTTACATAGTAAATCTTATGATCTCTATACCGTCCATTAACTTTTTTATTATCTTTAACAGAATCATAACTCTCTCTTATAAGAACTCGTTTGTTTTTTCTATCAAATTCTTTTTTTATCTCATAACCATTCCTTACTTTATAAACTGTATTCCCCACTGCAGCTGCACCTGTAAGTGTTCCGAATGTATTCCCCACTCCATCTAATGGTACCATCGGATCAAAGTCAGTCATACCTAAAAATGAATCTTTTTTATCTACTTCACCAGATTCAGAATCCTTATTTAACCTTTCAACTTCACGAGCTCTATCTTCTGTAATTTTTTGAATAGGCCCCGTCCAATCCATATTCAATCCTTGCGTACTAAATGTACCGCTGACAACACTAAACCCTTTCCCACTTTGAACTTCCGCAAGACCTGCAGCAATACTAGCTGCTAATTGAAGTGCTGTACTATAATTATTACTAGAGGTCTGATTAAATTGATACAAATGATCCAGCTTTTCTTGCAGTTTTTTCCTCATCACAGTAAAAAGATTCGCCATAGCGTCCATACCTGGGATTGGCATAGCTTGGCTGATGGCTTCCATACTTGCTTTCATTCGGTCAATTTCTCGAATTTGTTCTAATATTTCTTGTTCAATTACATCCGTGGAAGCGACTTGTGATTGAAATTGACTTGGAAAAGCATCGTTCTGACGAATTAACTCTTCACACAGATAAATGATTCCTTGCGCTAAAGGACGAAAGGTTTGTACAAAAAATGATTTTGCACTGCTATATGTTTGCCCCTGTAACACAGTATCAGTTGCAAAAGCGTCAATCGACTGAATGGCTTGTTCCATACCTTGAATGGTGGCCGTACATACAGCATTCATGCTTTGAGTTTGGCTTCGTACCTCTCCCAAATACATATTTAAACTCATGCATTGACCTCCCTTGCTAATTGTTGTTGTTGATAGGAAAGGGCGTTTTCTAAATCATTAAGGTCTCGTTTTTCTTTAAGCAACGTTTCTTTTTGATTTTCCAATTCAAATGTGACTTTTCGTTCAATATGTTGTGCCTCTTGATATGTATTCATAAAAAACTGAGACATTTCTCTATCACCATGCCAAGTTCCTAAAATTCGATCAAACAAACGATGGTTTCGACCTCTCCATTCATAAAAATCTGCTTCCGCTTGCTCCTGAATGTGAATCGCGGATTGATTTCGGTCCTGCTCTTCAAATACACTTCGTAACTTTTGATTTACTTGATTAATTTGTTTTTCAATATCTTGACTCATCATATTCCTCCTACTATTTTACTTTACGTAGGTTGTCACATTAGCGAAAAGTGTTGTGAAGTTCATTATCCATTCTCTCAAATTCATTAGATACCGAATGAATATTATCAACCGCTTGTTGAAAGGCAGCGGAAAATTGTTTCGTCAAGTCTAAAACTTGCTGATTCGCTTCTTGTGATTTGAAATTAATAGACAACGTTGTACGCGTCGCCTTTGTTATAGAACGACTGGTTGCACTTTGAATCCTATCAGAGGCTGTTCCCATTTTCGTAGCAATTTGCGTTGCTGTTTGTAAATTACTTTGAAATTGTCCCATTCTTTCAAACCCTTTCTATAAGTTTTCCAAACGCATCAAAGAAATCTCATTAAACATATGTCCCTATCAATATCACTCGCTGGGCATGCAATCAAATGAGCCATACAATATAAGCTGTATGGCTCATTTGAAATACTTGTTATATAGAGTAAAGCAATTTTTATTTCAAACCGAAATTACGTGATAATTCTTCATCATGAGAAGCAACAGCCTCTGCAGTTTTATTAAGCTGCATATTAATTTCTTGTAATAGCTGTGCAAAGTTTTGTACCTTTGGCTTTAATTGATTGAACTGTTGGTCAAAACCTTCAAAAGCACGTCCTTCCCATTCTCCTCTTAATTCATTTTGCAAGTTTTGTAGTTGACTTAAAATGTCCTCAATTTGATTTGCACCTTGTCCATATCGAGTCGCTTTCGATTTAAGCTCCTCTGGTGACATACGAATTTGTCCAGCCATTTTCATTTCCCCTTTAATACATAATGAGCAAAATATATATTGGTTAATTTTACTAAACATATTATAATCTATTATTCTGAACTTTTAAACGTTTTATCTTTCTATTGAATATTAGAATATAAATATTCAATTCTAATCATTAAATATCCTACTTTTTCTTACTTTACAAGATTTTATGCAAAAAAGACCAC
>NZ_KV827851.1:2866-3579 GCF_001836235.1 Bacillus sp. HMSC036E02
TTATGCAAAAAAGACCACCAAAAGGCAGTCCCTCAAAACTCAATCCCATCCCGCGCTCCACTACTTTCTCATACAAATAATTCGCAACGATAGTATCTACTACAACCAAACCAACTGATTTGAAAATAGTAATCTCTTCATCATTTTCGTGACCAGCTTTTCCCCCTTATAATTTAACCAATTTCGGCGTGGAGATTGCTAGTTTTATCAAAATTTGAAGATTACCTGTTTCTAGATCCTATTCAATTAAGCAATCCTACAAATGCCTCTTCTTCCTCATCTATAAAACCTACAAATATAATTTCTTCGATATCCTCATGATTAAATACAAATGTATACTTAGGATTAATATATCCTTCTGAATAAAAACAGCCAATATAGTCATACATCACAAGTTCTTTAATCCCAAGTTTTTGTTTTCTTCCATAGTTATTTATGTGAATTCAGCTCGTTTTTTTGTTTTGGGTGAAAAAATTTTTTAACTTGATAGCAATGTGGTGCTACACCTATTAGGCAAATTCGACAAAGAAAAGATACCCAAAGGTGCCTTCCTCCCACTTGAACCATCTTAATTTTATTGTGTTGTTATTATATAAGAAAAGAAGACATCACTTAAGATGTCTTCTTTTCTTCTTTTCTTGTACACTTGGTGTTAAGAAGGTATTTATTGCTTAAAAACCATAAAAAAATATAACAATCATCGAGTAAACCTA
>NZ_KV827851.1:3679-19831 GCF_001836235.1 Bacillus sp. HMSC036E02
CTATTATAGCATCAATAAATAGAGTTTTTATATGCATTTTTACATATATATAGATTTATTTATGTTTTATCTATATAGTTAAATTGTCTGTTTCTTGTTTTAATTCGTTTGTTTATTTTGAGTGCTCCAGCAATGGAGCCTTTTTTTATGCAATAAAACATTTTCTTAGCATTACTTAGTTGATCTATATTAACTTTACCCTCTTAAATTATATCTATATTTTACCAAACAATTATGTAGATAACCAGTTTTTTCTAATAATATAGTGAATTGATAATTTTAATGGTAGTTATTAATACTTACAGGAAAATTCAGTATGCAATGGAAACTGAGAAATCAAGAATTATAAAAAACTTATAGTATCTTTTGTAAAAGTATATTTATAATTTGTATATTAACATGTTATAATTTAATTTCTAAAACTACCAAAAAAGGACTGCCAGTAATGGTGGTCTTTTTTAAATTGGTAAGATTGTACTAGGTTGAGCAAAAAAATGGAACCGAAAAAGTTATTTCTAATGAGGATAGCCTTCTTATGATGAAGTTTCATTCAGTGAATCTGCAAGCAAACATAAAAGAAGGAAAAAATTACGATTTTACTTTACGTGGATATAGAGTACCTATACTTTCATGGTTTCCAAATTTAGATGGTGCCGAACCACAAAATTAGCACTATTCTTTAATAAAAAATCCTACTCATTTTTTAATGAGTAGGATTTTTTATTAAAGAGCTATTTCGTATTAATTTGTGCCATCATTTAATATGCTATTTTTAAATGATTTCCAAATTTGATGACTAATTATCTAAATTTCTAAATTCTACAAAGCACTATCAATTAAACAATTATTAAATATATCTTCTCTCTAAAACATCGTATTATCATTAGCTGCTTCACTTGGAATCTCTTGAATTACATCCCAGTGTTCGACAATCTTTCCATCCTTGATACGAAATATATCCACTATAGCAACTCCCTTATCTTGAGAATTAGTACGAGAGTGTACATGAAGAGCAACTGTATCCCCTTCAGCTACTACACGTTTAATCTCTGCAGAGGAATTAGGATTTTTAACAAAATCCTCCTTAAAGAAATCCATGAAGGCTTTTCGTCCATCAGCAACAAAAGGATTATGTTGCTTATAATCTTCGCTAACATATTTAGGGATAATATCGATATTATGTTTGTTAAAAACTTCATTATAGAAATCAACTACCATCTTTTTATTCTTTTCATTTTCTTTTACTTCTTTTGATACAGAAGCGACATTTTCACTCTTTATTGAGTTCCCTTTGTTATTACCGTTGGAAGCTTGATATACCAAAGTCGAAACTACTCCTAAAATAAATACAGAAATAATTGTTATGATTAAACTTTTCTCTAATTTCATATATACCTACCTCTTCTACTTAAATAAGTTTTCTTCTATAAAAAGTTTGAAGAAGGAGAAACCTTCCCCAAAATGTAATATCAGGGGTAATGTTAGGAATTTCATTTATCCTAACATTACCCTATACAAGGCATATTAGAAACGATTAATTCTAACTTAATACCTCATTAACAGTTGCACTGTCCACAATTTGAATAAACTTCTTAACCTTATCGTTCTCATCAAACTTATAAAGGTGACAAAAATCTGCTACAAATGACTTCCCTGTAGCTTTATATGTTCCACTATATTTTCCATAAACGATAACAGTATTGTTATTAAAAGCATAAATTTCATCTTTAGCGCTATAGTCATCCCATTCTGTGCCAAGACGTTCATGTACGTTTTTCACTACTTCATCTGGACCTATATAAGTACCTGCATATGGAAACCCAGCAGCTTCTGTCCAAGATACATTTTCACTTAAATACGTTTTGAACGCATCCAATTTCCCTTCGCCAGTTAACACATACGTTTCATGTAATAGTTTTTGATATTTATTCATATCATTAACCCCAAGGCATTTCTTTTGTTACAACTTTTGCACTTAATTCTAATACACCTTTATTTGCATAGCCTGGATATGCTGCTTCAAGTTTTGCCACAAAATCTTTTGAAGTTCCACTTTCCTCAGAAGCTTGAACCGCCGTTCTTAGATAATCCATTGTCGCAGTAAGTGCTTGATTATTTAGGGATTTTTCGATTGATCCATGGCTAGGCACAATTATGTCAGCATGTAATGCTTGTAATACTTTCAAGTTCTCAATCCATGCCTCCATATCCGCTTTTGAGCTAGTATCCGCTAAGAATACATGTATTTCGTTAAATACATCGATACCACCAATTAATACTTTTAGTTCTTTATTAAATAGGCTAGTTCTGTAATGATCTAAGCCTACTAGTTCAAATGTTAACCCCTGAAAATCAATCGCTTTTTCTTTAAATACTTGAGGTAATACCACGTTACTTGGTGCATTTTCTCCAAGGACGTCTTTCCAAACTTTTAATTTCCCTAAGACAGAATGAACGATATGTTCAACAGTAGACTCTGTTGCATACGCTATAGCTTCTGGGTAAAAGGCTTTAATGCTCTCTAATCCAAAGTAGTAGTCTGGATCCCCATGAATAATAAAGATTTTATCTAGAGATAAGTTGTTTTTTTTCAAATACTCTACAATTTCTTTCGAATCAGACTGCGTAAATTTTGAGTTTATTAAAAATGCATGTCCTGCTTTCTCAACTAATGTTGCTGTGACCATAAAGCTTTTTTCGTCCGAACTAAACACCGTTAATTTCACATCTTTTTGATTTGTATCGATTGTTTTAAACATAGTATGTTATTCTCCTTTTGTTAAAGTTATTAACTAATCATCATATTTTTATCTTGTTCCGATAAAGTGAAACTTTAATCAGTGGGGGTTTTGTTCATCCCCCACTGATTATTAGTTGAACCAATCGGACTTTTACGGACAGTTGATCCCCCACCTAACTTCTTTGCTTCCACTGAATTTTGAGGTGGGGGTCTTACTGCCCGTTAAAGCGGGATAAAATCTCCCACTCCCATTTATCTGAAAGTGTAATAGTACTAGCGAATATTCCGGAGATGAATGTCAGATGGCCTAAGATAACATGTTTGCTACTATATCCTAAATTTTCTTAATATAAATTTTTAAAACGCGCTTCAATTTTATCCGGTGTCATTACGCCACCACCAATAGGAATAATTTGATTATCCTTTTGTAAAAGTAATGAAGGATAGCTATTAACATCAAGCTGTCGAACTTTATTGAAATCATTTTGGACATCTATTATTGTTTCTTGAGCGTTTAAACGTTCCAATACTTGTTCAGGGTCCAAACCATGCTCGATTGCAATTTTGCGATATGTTTCAGGATCACTCAGACTTTGGCCCTCATAATAAAACGCTTTTTGCATAGCCGAAGTGAATTCTAATAAACGGTCTGGCGCTAATGAGCGTAAAGCTGAAAAGCCAATTGCAGCATCTTTCGAATTCATTTTAAAAGTCCCTTCCTCCACCAATTTTTGATAGGAAGGACCAAATTCAGCACCTGTAAGTTGATTAATTCTTTTATTTCCTTCTTCTATATATGAGAAGTTTTTCATTGGTAAATTATCTAAAAATAGCCCTCCACATAAAACCGTTAATGGTACTTCAGTGTGGTTTTTGTAAAATCCTTTAATACTTTCTGAAAAACCATAGCACCATCCACAATATGCATCCCATACGTAAATAAGATTATCTTGTTTCGTCTCCATTTAAATCTCCTACCTTTTTTTTATTATCCAGCTCAACTAAATTTTTGGTTTATATAGGTACATCTTTTTATACCTTGTTCTTTTTTAGATACCTTACTATATTTCCCCAAAACTAATATTTCCAAAGAAAGATCCACCAAGGTTTTTAACAAAAGATAACATTGCACCTTATTGCTCCGTAACAGAAAATACTAAAGCTTGGAATATGCATTGATTTGAATGTGTTAGTAACTTTCTACACCGGGTGGCAACGTATGGACCACCATCCTTAATTAAATATATAAATCATATTTTTAGCAGATATTAGTTGTAACTAAATTAATTACATCTTTATGTAACTATTTTAGTTACAACTAATATAGAAGTCAATTCTTTTTTTCGAAAACATTAAATTTCTACATTAATCTACAACCAATCCCACTCTTTAAAAAAATATATCAACGATTATTCGATTATATCGATCGTAACTCCGAATATATCAACGTTTCGACACAACATATCGATTTACCGACAAATTTCGAGCGCGTTATCTCCTAAACTAACAACCAATCCCACATCACGTTCACCTACAAAGAAAAAAAGCACCAGGTCCCCCGATGCTTTCCCCCACTCTAAAACAAATGACAAGCCACCTGATGCCCCTTCGCAATCTCAACCATCTTCGGTACTTCCTGTGCGCATTTTTCAGTGGCGAATTTGCAGCGCGTTCTGAATTTGCAGCCGGATGGTGAGTTGAGTGGGCTTGGTACTTCTCCTTGCAAAATGATCCGTTCTTTGCCTATGTTTGTTGGATCTGGTTCTGGCATGGATGAGAGTAGTGCTTGTGTGTATGGATGTGCCGGTTTTGTGTATAGGTCTTCACTGTCGGCAATTTCTACTATGTTTCCTAAGTACATGACTCCGATGCGGTCTGATATGTGTCTTACCATAGATAGGTCATGTGCGATGAATAAATATGTGACTCCTGTTTCTTCTTGGATGTCTTGCAGCATGTTTACGACTTGTGCTTGGACTGAGACATCGAGTGCTGAGATTGGTTCGTCACATAGGATAAAGTCTGGTTTTACAGATAATGCACGCGCGATGCTAATGCGCTGGCGCTGGCCTCCGCTAAATTCGTGCGGGTAGCGATATAAGTGTTCTTCTTTTAATCCTACCTTTTTCAGAAGGTCTAAAATGATTTCTTTTTGTTCTTCTTTTTCGTAAGAACCGTGAATGTTCATCGGTTCGCTAATAATTTGGAATACATTCATTGCCGGGTTTAATGATGCGTATGGATCTTGGAAAATGATTTGCATTCGTTTTCGATATTCTTTTAGTTCACTTTCCTTTAAACTTGCGATGTCTTTTCCGTCGAATAAAACGTTACCTGAAGTGACGTCGTGTAAACGAATGATGCTTCTTCCTGTCGTTGATTTTCCGCAGCCAGATTCTCCTACTAACCCGAATGTTTCACCTTTTTTAATTGTAAAGCTTAAGTCATCGACTGCTTTTAATTGCTCTGTTTTTCTGCCGAATAGTCCTTTTTTAATAGGAAAATACTTTTTTAAGTTCCGAACTTCAATTAAGTTTTCTTCATGCATGAAAATCACCTACCGCCCTATCGTTTAGCCAGCACATGGAACGTCTTTCGTTTCCGATTTCAAAATATGGTGGACGTTCTTTTTCACAAATGTCCATCGCATGCGGGCAACGCTCTGCGAACGGGCAACCTTGTGGTGGGTTTAATAAGTTTGGCGTTACACCTTGAATGGGAGCAAGTCTTTCTTTTACGCCGTTTGCGATTTTTGGCAGAGAGTTTAATAACCCTTTCGTATATGGATGATTCGGCGATTGGAAAATATCAAGTACAGGTCCTTCTTCCATAATAAGTCCGCCATACATAACGATGACGCGCGTACAGTTTTGCGCGACAATTCCTAAGTCATGCGTAATAAGAAGTAACGCCATATTCGTTTCGTTCTTTAAGTTTTTCATTAAATCTAGTATTTGTGCTTGTATCGTTACATCAAGTGCAGTCGTCGGTTCGTCCGCAATGAGAAGGTCAGGGTTACAAGACATCGCCATTGCAATCATAACCCGCTGCTTCATACCACCGCTTAGTTCATGCGGATATTGTTTTACCCTTTCTTCTGGTGACGAAAGGCCGACTTGCTTTAACAAGTTGATTGCGATCTGCTCTGCTTCTTTCTTTTTCACTTTTTGATGACGTATAATTACTTCCATCATTTGTTTCCCAATTTTCACGACCGGATTTAGCGCTGACATTGGGTCTTGAGAGATAAGTGAAATTTGATTTCCTCTAATAGAACGTAATTCTTTCTCAGATTTAGAAAGGATATTTTCATTATGAAAAAGAATTTCCCCTTCTTTCACTTTCCCTGGTGATGTAACGAGAGACATAACAGACTTCGCCATCACACTCTTTCCGCTTCCAGACTCCCCAACGATACCGACTACTTCTCCTTTATTTAAACGAAATGTAACGCCGCGAACTGCTTCTACTTCTCCGCTTTCTATGAAAAAAGAAGTCTTTAAATTTTTCACTTCTAGTAGTTTTTCAGACACGCTTCTCACTCCTTTCACGTAACACTTTAGTTTTCATTTCCAGCTCCTTTTGGCGCGAAAGCTTTCTTCAATGCTTCACCAATTACGTTAAAACTAAGTACCGTTAACAGGATAAGGAATCCTGGGAAGAGTGTTAAATACCAAGCTTCGCCAATATATCCTTGCGCATTGTTTAGCATGCTACCCCAAGAAGAATCTGGCTCTCTAATACCTAAACCTAAAAAGCTAAGTGATGATTCCATTAAAATCGATGTCGCAATTGTTAATGTCGCGGCGATAATAATGGTTGATAAAATGTTAGGAATGATATGTCTTACAATAATCACAAGTGATTTTTGTCCTGATACTTTTGCGTATAAAACGTACTCACGCTCTTTTACAGATAACGTTTCTGCCCTTACGATACGGGCGGTGTCCATCCATGTTAGTAATCCGATAATAAGAACTAGCGTCGTAATTCCTGGTTTTAAATACGCATTTAATAATAGCATTAAAAAGAATGATGGAATTGACATCAATACTTCAACAACTCGCATTAAAAAGTTGTCTAACTTTCCGCCAAAATATCCACTAATTGTTCCAACTGCAGTACCGATTGTAATAGAAACAACCATCGCAAGGAAACCGACCGCAAGTGAAACTCGTCCGCCATATAACGCTCTCGTTAAGTAATCCCTTCCGTAATCATCCGTTCCGAAAGGATGACTCATACTCGGTTCTTGTAAGCGATCTGGAATCGACATTTTGCTAGGATCGTACGGCGACACGAATGCGAAAATTGATGCGACCGTTAAAATCGCAAGTATAATAACTCCCATTGCAACAAACTTATTTTTCGTAAAGCTATGTTTTATCGTTTGAAATCTCCTATTATTCATTCCAAATCACCCCCTCATTCGAATGCGCGGATCTACTACGCCATATAAAATATCAGCAATTAAGTTACCGAGAATTAACATGAATGATGATAGTAATGTAATTGCCATGATAATCGGATAATCAAATCTAAAAATAGCATTTACCCCAAGTGAACCAAGACCCGGCCATGAAAATACTGTTTCCGTAATAAATGCTCCGCCTACTAAACTTGGAATCGATAATCCGAAAATTGTAATGATCGGTATTAATACATTTCGAAGTACGTGATTAAATAACACCGTTTTCTTTGAAGCACCGTACGCATATTGAATTTGTACATATTCTTCTTCTAATTGCTGAATCGTACTTGAACGAATATATCTCATATAAACAGATACGTTTTGGAACGCTAGCACCATGCAAGGTAAAATGCCGTGTTGCACAATATCCCAAACAGAATCTTTACCTACGGTGCGCATACCCATACTCGGAAGTAGGTCCAATTTTAAAGAGAATAAGTAGACTAATAGTAGTGCAAACCAGAAAACCGGCATAGAAATACCAACGTATGAAATAAAGTTTACAATGCGGTCAAAGAATGAATTCTTTTTCACACCTGTAAATAGTCCAAGTGGTATTGCGATTACGAATGAGACGAGTAAAGATGATCCCATTAAGCCGATTGTTGCGGGTAATCTTTCTGCGATAAGATCTAAAACAGGACGATGATTTTGAAGTGAGTAACCAAAGTTCCCTGTTAAAATGTTTTTTAACCATAAAAAATACTGCACGTAAATTGGTTGATCTAGTCCTAAACTTTTGCGAATACGCTCCACATCAATTGGACTCATATTTGGCGTTACAAAGTTTCGAACAGGATCCCCCGGCGCTAGCTTTATTAATAGAAAAGAAATAATAGAAATAACAAATAAAAGCGGAATTGCATTTAAAAGCCTCTTCGCAATTACTTTATACACAAACTTCCCCCCTCAAGCTAAAGAAGCTGATTTCCACCAGCTTCTTTATTGTTTCTTATTTCACTTCATAAATCTTAGATAGATCTTCAAACATTGTGACAGGAATTGCTTTTGCTTCTTTTAATCCATCAAACTTTTTATCTACTGCAATAACTGCTTTCGGATATGCGATTGGTAGATAAGGTACATCTTCTCTAGCTGTTTCTTGAATTTTATGGTATAGCTCTGCACGTTTTGTTTTATCTGTTTCAACTGCAGCTTCTTCCCATAACTTATCGAAATCAGCGTTTTTATATCGTGCATAATTGTATTCAGCATTACTTAAGAATAAGCTCTTATATGAATCTGGCTCAGGTCCCATTATGTAACCACCAAATGTAATGTCATATTCTTTATTCTCTTTATCTAAGCCTTTTTCACTTGCCGCACTAGCATCTAATGCATTTAGTTCAACTTCTAAGCCAACTTCTTTTAATTTTTGTTGTGTATATAACGCTAAGCTTTCCATAATTTTATTATTCGTTACATACATCACACGTACTTTTTCCTTATCTTTCACGCCAGCTTTTGCTAATAAATCTTTCGCTTCTTTTTTATCATACTTATAGTCTTTAATATCTTTCGCATAATACATAGCGTCTGGCGTTAAGATTGAATTTGCTGGTTCTGCAAATTCACCCGAAACGAAGGCTGAGTTAATCATTTCTTTTTTATCTAACGCATGCGCAATTGCTTGACGCACTTCTTTTTTCTTCATAAGATCAGTATTCATGTTATAAGATAAGTAGAATAATCTACCTTCAGGGAATGTCACCATTGAGAAGTTCCCAGTGCTATCTAATTTCTTAAAGTCTTGCGGCTCAATCATCTTCATGTTGATTTGACCATTTTGCAGTGAAACATTTGCTGTATTACGGTCTTTTACAACTCGGTATACGATAGAGTCTAATTTAGCTTTCCCACCTACATAATCATCGAATCGATCTAATGCAACGTACTCATCTGATTTATATTCTTTAAACTTAAACGGACCTGACCCTACAGGTTGTAAGTTTTTCTTACTCTTCGCTAAATCTGCTTCCCCTTCAAATACATGTTTCGGAATCGGGAAGAAATCATTCATCACACCTTCGAAAGATGCGCTTACTTGTGGTAAAACGAATTGAGTTGTTAACTCATCTACCTTTTTCACCTCAAGCGGCTTTCCTTTAAAAATAAAGTTTTCACGACTTGAGCTATTTTGCTTCTCATCTAAAATAGATTGGAATGTAAATGCTATATCGTCTGATGTAATTTTCTTACCATCATGCCATTTCAAATTATCTTTTAATTTCAATGTCCACGTTAATTGATCTTCTGAAGGCGTAAAGCTCTCAGCAAGAACAAACTTTTTCTTACCGTCTTCCATATGATATAGCGGCGCATATAAAGCTTGCTGCACAGTTAATGACACACGATCATTCGCATAAAGCGGATTCATCGTATCTGGATTATCGCTAACACCAATCGTTAACGTTCCTCCATCTTTCGGAGTCCCTGTTTTACTAGTGCCCGCTTGCTTCGAATCTTTTTCCCCAGAACAAGCCGCTAATGCAATAAGTAGTATTAGAACAAATGGTAATGCAAATAATTTCCGTTTCATCTTTTGGCCCCCTCAAACTAGTTATACCCATAAGAAAACTCGGAATTAATCCCGAGTTTTCTTATAAGTTTTAAATTACCACTACCTGTATGTAAAGTCAAACTTTTTTGTAAATGTGGAAAGTTTGAAATCTACTAATACATTCTTGCCATAAAATATATTTATAAGGAGGATTAAAAAAGAAGACCACGAATAGGTTACCTCGTAAAATGAGTTAAAAAACTAGCAGCTTACAGAAAACCCCTCTAAAATGATTGTTATATATACTCGGAACTGTAGAATGGGATTAAAGACAAAAAACACATTTAGGAGGTTATCATGACATTTGATGAATTGAAAAAAAATAAACCAACAACCTCATGGGTTGAGTATGATGAAGATGGGGAATTTTTTACTGAAGAAAATATAAGTGCAACAAATACAGTTCTTGACACTTACATTAACAACTTACAGCGATTAGGAGAGAATCCAACCGAAGTCGAAGTAATGCAAGTTGTTAAAGAGGTAGTTATTAAATTAAATGAATTAAATATCGAACATGACTATTTTATCGAAACAATGGAAAGAGAAGATCTCTATGAATTTATCGATATAGCAGCACGAATAGCTGGTCTAGATTCTGAAGAAGACATAACAGAAGAATGGCGAGAATGGTAAAAAGTTGCACCTCTAATTGTTAGAGGTGCAGCTTTTTTCATATACCAATTGAATGAATGATGTGATGTCCGCGCAGAATTCATATATTCAAACATAATATTAAAAGTATTTAATTATAAATACTAGCACACCCATCCTGACAAAAAAGACCACCAAAAGGCAATCCCTCAAAACTCAATCTTATTCCCTACTCCTTGCTCCACCGCTCTCTCATACAAATACTTCGCAACAATAATATCTACTACTGCCAAACCAACCGATTTAAAAACAGTAATCTCTTCATCATTTTCGCGTCCAGCTTTTTCTCCGCTTATAATTTGACCAAGTTCAGCGTGAATGGCGTTTGCTTTGAATAGACCTTCTTTTATCGGAACTTGAAGGTCTCCTGTTTCATCTAGTGCTGCTTCTTTTGATTCAACTACTACTTTGTTTGCTTTAGCTATGGCATGTGAGGGTAGTTCTTGCATGCTCGGTCTGAATGAGCCGACGGCGTTTACGTGGACGCCTTTTTGTAGTGTTTCTGAGAAGACTGGTGTGGATGCATTCGTAGTTGTGACGATGATGTCTGCTTCGCTTATTGCTTCATTCGCATTGGTGTGAACATATGCAGGTTTGTTGAATCTCTCTTGTATATACTCCGCAAATGCATACGCCTTTTCTTCTGTTCGATTGTATAAAATGACTTTTTCGATAGCTCTTACCGCAAATACAGCTTCAGCAATTCCTTTCGCTTGTTCACCCGTGCCGATAATGCATAAAGTTTTTGCGTTATGACGAGCTAAATATTTTGTCGCTACTCCTGATAAGGCGCCTGTTCGGATCATCGTTAAGTACGATCCTTCTAAAAGTGCGAGCGGTTCTCCCGTTTGAAAGTCTGATAGCATCACAATCCCGTTGATCGTTTTCTTTCCTATCTGTTTATTTTGCGGGACTACCGTTACTATTTTTACTCCAAGCGCCTCAAGCCCTTCCGCTACTGAAGGCATAATTAATGCCGTATTTTGCTCGTTCGCAAATGGTAATGAGCCCCTTATTGGTGTAATCGTTCTTTCTGCGGAAAATTCTTTTAAAGCAAGCGCCGCGTATTCAATAACTTCATTCATATTTACTAAGTTTCTTTGTTCGTTCGCGCTTATGACTAACATATCTTTCCACCCCCTCCTTCTATCCTAACAAAAATCCACGGTTCAAATCATCTCTCGGGTCTACAACGAACTGATGAAATCCTGTAATAAAGGCATGCCCCGTTACTTTTGGAACGACAGCTTCATATGTATCTACTGCGGTTACCGACAATACTTCCCCCTCGAATTTCCCGTCAGTAATGCATTCATGGACGAAAATTTCTCCCTTTTGTAAAGCATCTTTTTCAAAAAGAGTTGCGATTCTTGCGGAAGTTCCTGTACCGCAAGGAGAACGATCTACTTGCCCATCAGCAAAGATTGTTACATTTCGTAAAGTTGCGTCTTCTCCTTTCGGTTCATCTGAGAAAATAACGCCGTATATCCCTTTTAATCCTTCTTCAAGTGGATGCTTCACTTCCATTTTGCTCTCGATGTAGTGCTTAATTTTACCGCCCCACGCTTGAATAGCAGATAAGTCTTTGAAATCGACTTTCAAGCCAAATTCTTTACAGTCTACTACCGCATAAAAAGCTCCGCCAAACGCGATATCTACTTGAAATTCATAGTCATCTATTTTAATAGGAACGTCTTTTTTGTATACAAATGAAGGAACATTTTCAAATGATACAGATTCTACTTCACTCCCGTTATATGTTGCATACGCAATGACTTCCCCAGCTGGGCTATCAATAATGAACTTTTGTTTTTCCCCCTTTACTTCAAACATGCCTGTTTCAATTCCGACTGTAATAACAGCAATAATGCCATGACCACACATCGTACTCCATCCTTCGTTGTGCATAAATAATACGCCAAAATCAGCGTGAGCACTCGCAGGCGGAGTAATGATACAACCGTACATGCCGTGATGTCCTCTCGGTTCATACATAAGAACTTCGCGAAGATGATCCAAATGTTCCATGCAGTACGCACGTCTTTCTAGCTGCGTGTCTCCTTTTATTTCCGGCACGCCGCCCGTAATAATTCGAAGCGGTTCCCCAGCTACGTGAGCATCAATTGTTGTGTACACTTTACTAACCTTCATTTCTATCTCTCCCCTATATGTTGATACTCTTTTTATTGCAAATATCATGCCAACGCATAGGATATAAATTTGTATACATTGTTTAAAAAAGCATACATTACTGTCTATTTTTTTATACACTGTCCAGAGGCTATGTTATGGAGCCCCTTGATACAACCAGTCTTATTATTTTCACTGGAAAGTTACTTCCACCCCCAACATATACTGTTCAAAAGCAAAAAGGAAGTGATCCAATGTATTACGGAACAAAGGGCTGGTACGTAGCTGAACTAAAAAAATTAGGCGTACGCTATCATGAAGGACGAAAACTAGAAAGTTACCGCGGGCACATCTTGCGCAATTTACTACTTGCACAACAAGAGAAATTAAAAGAACAGTAACATTCTAATGTAACGATATCGGCGATTCTCGGAATATATCAGCAATTCAACACAATATATCGGCGATTCGACATGCAATATCGACTTACCGACAAATTTCGCTAATTCATCTACCTAAACCACCAACCAATTACACATCAATACAAACAAAAAAGGTCACCCAAACGGGTGACCTTTCTTTCTTATTCACAAACAAGAATCTGTCTAGTAAATGATCCTTTTCTTGTAATACAGCGATCTGTAATTTCGAATCCTGCTTCATGGATCATGTCGTCCATTGTTTCCATCGTGACAACGACTACTTTTTTCGCGATGCGGCGTGCACTTGAGAGAATTGATAGTTGATCTTCTGGTGTGGCGTGCGTAAATAGGTCGTACGGCATATCGATAATGGCAACGTCGTAGTTCTCAGTAATTTCCTCGATTGGACCTTTTGTTACTGTTCCTTCAAATCCGAAATGCGCGATATTTTTTCTCGTTCCAAGAACTACAAGTGGATTTATATCTCTACCAACGATGTTAATCCCCATAGAAAGTGCTTCTACTACTACTGTTCCAATACCGCAGCACGGGTCAATTGCTCGTACTCCCTCTGGATTTGGTACAGCGATATTTGCAACTGATCTCGCAACACGTGTGCTAAGAGATGTCGAATAACTATGCGGTTTTTTTATGTGATGATACCAAACGGGTTCGCTTTCTACATAGTGCCCGAAGTACCAGCGTCCTCCAAGAGGAACAATCCCGAATACACGCTCTGGATTACGAACATCCGCTTCTCCTTCAATATGCATGCCGAGGTCTCGTTCAATAAGACGTCTTTCTCCATATTCAATTTTATTCTCTCCAACGAGGTCATTGATTTTAACGAAGATAACTTTAAATGTCGCTCCCGCCAAATCAATTTGTTCCACTTGTTTTAAAATGCTTTCTAAGTCGTCCCCTTCATACATAACCTCAACGCGCTCTTTTATAAACGCACTTCTACTCGGGTCAATTTTGACATCACTTTTTAAAATATTAACGTGGGACTCCATTCCAAAGAACGAGCGCATTTCCAAGTAACATAAAGCACGCTCCTCCTCACGAAATGCATACGTATATATACAGGCAGGTGTTTTACTATGATTATTCAATCTATTATCATCCTCTATCGTTTAAAATTCTTCTGATTACAATTACTCAAATACTTTTCTTTTGTATATAAAATTAAATGATATCATATGCCGGAAATAAAGAGAAACGTTAATAAATAAAAGAGACTGCCAATGGCAATCTCTTATTATTTATTAACGGAAAGAAGACACGTTGTTACCCATTTCTTCATAGTAATCTAAAATACCTTGATAAATAGCTTCCGCTGCACTTTGTCTCTGCGCTGGTGTAGCTATTTTATCTGCATCACTTTTATTATCTACAAATGCTAATTCTGCTAATACAGCTGGCATTGTATTTTCTCTAATTACGTATAAATCGCCTTTTTTCACACCACGATCTTTTGTTCCCAGTGCATCTACAAGACGTTCTTGAATTTTTTCTGCTAGTAAACGACTTTCTGATACGTTAGGATTTGTTCCTCTTGCTGTCGCTGATTCATAGTAGAACGTTTCTGTACCTTGTCCATTTTTCTCTTCCGTGCCATTACCATGAATACTTACAAAAATATCCCCATTATTTTTTTGAGCAAATTCTACACGTTTCTTTAAAGAATCAGAAGCACTTGTTCCTGGACGTGTATCATCTGTACGAGTGAATAACACAGTAAATGGTGTCTTTTTCTCAAATATTTTCTGTAATCGTAGTGATACATCTAATACAGTTTCACTTTCTTTCTCATAATAACCTGGATTACCTGAATCTGCTCCACCATGACCTGGATCAATGATAATCGCTTTTCCTTCTAAGAAGTTACCTTGCTTCACTGGATTTAATTGATTTTTATTAACCCATTGGAAACCAGCGCCCATGCGGATACGAATCCAGCTGCCGTTCTCTTCAATAACAGTTACTTGTTGTGCGTTATGTGTTCCCATTACTTTTGAAGAAGAAGAAGCTTCTGCATAAGTAGTGAATCCTTCATTAATAACTTCTGTTTTCTCTACTAAAGGTGTCCATTTATCACCTTTACTTGTTGCAATTTTGATCCATCCATCTCGCTCTTCTTTAATTTCAACCATTTGTGGATTATGCTGATTTGCACTAATCCCAGAACTTAATGATGGTGCGTGATATGTAATGAATTTTCTATCTATGTACATTTTCTTTGTTTCTACTGGACGATCACTATTCTTGCTAAATTTATCTGTTTGCGCAGTAAGTTGAGCTGCTTGTTCACGCGTAATAGAATCATTCGGTTTCCAGCCATCCTCTGTACCTAAAGAAAGTTTTAATTCTACTAAAATATTAACTTCTTCTTTACCCCAATGATTCTCTAAATCAGCAAATTTTGTAGGAACTGGTCCTGTTACTTTGCTTTTCAGATTATATGCTCTTACAAGCATAGCTGCCATTTCAGCACGAGTTACTTTTCCTTCAGGATCAAATACTCCTGGTTCTCGCCCTTTAATAATATTCTCTTTTTCCATGGCTGCAATAAATGAAGCTGCCCAACTATTTTTTGCATCATTATAAGACGGCTTTGCATTCGGATCTATTTTAGCACCAATTGCTGTTGCGATAATCTTTGCTGCCTGAGCGCGTGTTAAATTTCCGTATGGCATAAAGTTACCATCTGGCATACCGTTAATTACATTTCTCTCTACTAAATAATAAATTGCGTCTTTTGACCACGCACTATCTGAAACATCAGGAAATTTCTTCGTTTCTGCTAAACTACTAATTGGATGTGCTAGTAAATTTGCTGCTAATAAACCTGCGGCTATTGCTTTGTACTTCATGAAAAATAAATCTCCTCTCAAAACTTCATATTCATACAATTTTTTTAATCAAGCTAACTAAAAAATATTAACTATTAATTAATCCCTTTCATAGTGTATAACATTATATATCTATAGTAAATACGTTTCCGGCCGTATAACAAAAATCGCATATATATAACTTATAATGAATGTATATAAAAAACTTTAATCAGCCCTCACCAATCGGCCTTTTACGAGCAGCCCACCCCCATCTAACTTTTTTGCTTTCGCTGAATTTTGAGGTAGGAGTCTTACTGCCCGGCAAATAGCGGGATAAA
>NZ_KV827851.1:19931-39382 GCF_001836235.1 Bacillus sp. HMSC036E02
TCTTACTGCCCGGCAAATAGCGGGATAAAAAAGCGATTAGGACATGTCTCCTAATCGCTTTGCCAAATAAAAAGCTGATTAAAAATAATATCTTTAATCAGCTCTCTATTATCTATGAAATTATTCTTCAATTAAATTAGACATTACATATGCATACACTAATGCTTCTGTATGCGCAATAGAACTTTCATGCGTACGTTCAAATGCGTGGGAAGAATCAATACCCGCTCCAATTAACCCATGTTTCACATCAAATCCCGCGCGAATCGCAGCTGATGCATCAGATCCGTAGTACGGATAAATATCTACTTTATATTCAATATGATTCGTTTTCGCAAGCTCTACTAAATGTTTGCGCAGTGCATAATGATACGGGCCGCTAGAGTCTTTTGCACAAATAGATACTGTATATTCATCAGATGCTTGTCCATCACCTAACGCTCCCATATCAACTGCTAAGTATTCAACAGTTTCTTCTGGAATGTTAGAGTTACCACCGTATCCAATCTCTTCATTATTAGAAATTAAGAAATGCGTCGTATATGGTAATGTTACGTTTTCATCTTGTAATCTTTTAATTAATTTTAATAAAATTGCAACACTTACTTTGTCATCTAAATGACGTGATTTTATGTATCCACTCTCTGTAATTTGAACGCGCGGATCAAATGAAACGAAGTCTCCTACTTCAATTCCTAATTCGCGTACTTCATCAGCTGAAAATACGCGCTCATCAATACGAACTTCAATATTTTTCTCATTGCGTTTTGCTTCACCTGCATCTTTATATACATGTACAGATGTTTGATGCATTAAAATCGTTCCTGTATATGTCTTGCCACTTGATGTTTCAATTTCGCAATATTCCCCTTCTACAGAGTTCCAGCGAAATCCACCAATCATAGAAAGACTCAGGCGACCATCAGGCTTAATTTCTTTCACCATCGCACCTAACGTATCAACGTGTGCCGTTAATAAGCGGTGCTGTGCATCATTTTTCCCTTTTACCGTTAAAATAAGAGCTCCCTTATTATTACGTTTCGTTTCTACGTTCCACTCACTGACATAGTTTTCAATGAAATTAATAATTTTTGCTGTATTTCCAGATGGACTTGGAATAGAGACAAGCTCCTTAATCAGTTCCATCGTTTCTTTCGTATGGTGTGCCATTGTCGTTTCCTCCTCATTTTCTCTACTATTCAGTATACAAAATTCGCCAGAAAACCTCTACTTATATGGCCTAATTTTCTAAATTGTAGTAAAATTCTTTTTAGTATACAAAAGGAGCCCTGAAATATGAATATATCAAAAAAATATATACACATTGCACTCATTTGGTTTTTAGCATCATTATTTTGTTTACAAATCTCTTATGCCATTCATACTACTACTTCTATTACAATCGGCTGGATATTAACAGCTATCTTCTTCATTATTAGCTTCATTGCAACAAGAAAGCATAGCGTTACTCAGTAACGCTATGCTTTTCCTATAAAACTATTCTTCTGAAACGTCTAATAAATAAATCCCTCTTTCAAATCCACCGCGCTCTATCTCTTTTTGCTTACGAAGGCGTTCTACATCTTCAATCGATGCACCTTCTGCACGTGCTAATGAGATGATAACTTCTAGCGCATCCGCAAGAGAATCTAGCGCATGTTCTCGTTCTTTCATAGAAGCAAATTCACGAATTTCTTCCGTTCCAATTTTCGCTAAAGCTTGTATGTATGCTTGACCTGTTAATTTTTGTGCTGTATATGTTTTTCCAGACATTAAAATCTTCTCTGGAACACGATCTCTTACTAACTTGTTATATGCTGACATCATTCATCCTCCTATATTTAATAACATCCGAGCTCTGCTTTATAGAAAAACCATTTTTTCTTCACGCACGCACTTAACATATCAATTCCTGATCCATGTGCTCTTACATGCCGAAAGAAATAGTGCTCTAAGTTTTCTTCCTTACCATATAGAGTTTGGTACTCATCTGGAATCGCTTCTTTTTTCACATCTTTTTCTTTCGTCACCCCGTCAGAAAATGCAACACTTGGATGTCCCTCAAAAAATAACGCAGTCCGAACTGCCAAAGATGGTGTACTATGCAAAACAGAATATGTAAGCAGAATAATAGTGATAACACCAATTATTTTCTTCATGTATTACTCCTAAAAAAAAGTGCTAACACAATTATACTAAAATGTGTTAGCACTTTCTCCCCTTTATCCCGAATTAACGAGCTAATAATTAGTGAGGAATGGACAAACTTTATTCCCCTTTAAATGCTGGTAAACGTTTCTCTAAAAACGCAGCAATTCCTTCTTTATGATCCGCTGTTTGTCTCATTGCATATTGACCACGCTTTTCTAATTGCAATGTTTGCTCTAAATTAGAGCGATTTACTTCACATAAAATTTGCTTCGTTTGAATCATTGCTTTAATCGGTTTTTGTGACCATTCATTAATTTTCTGTTTCACAGCCGTTTGGAAATCTTCGCCGATTACTTCATCAATTAAGCCGATATCAAGCGCTTCTGTCGCTGATAACTTCTTACCTTCCCAAATAATTTGCTTCGTCATATTTTCACCGACACGCTTTTGAAGGAAGAAATGACCGCCTCCATCTGGAATTAAAGCGATTCCAATAAAGTTCATTGCAATAACAGATGATATATCCGCCATTACATAATCAGCTGTTAACGCAATACTTAACCCAAGACCTGCAGTCGGTCCATGAATTGCACTAATAACAAGCTTTGGCATCGTATATAATGTCACGACAACTTCAGAAATGGTATTCATAATGCCATCAAACTTACTTTCATCATTACTTGAAAGCATCGATTTAATATCCCCACCCGCAGAAAAACCACGGCCGTTCCCGCATAACACAACGATATGCGCAGAACTTTCCGCTACTTCTTTCAACTTTTGTAATAACTCTTTTAAGGTCGGCTCATCCAACGCATTTAACACCTCTGGGCGATTGACCATAACCGTTGCAACGTGGCCTTCATATTTCACAACGACAGATTCTGTTTTACTTGTTATTTCCATTATATATACCCCTCTTTTCTCCATAAAGATTATACTTATATAATTATAGAAAACCACTGAAAAATCCTTCTTTTTTCTCAATTTTCTGTCTAATAATCTCGCAATTTGTACATTTACCGTATAAAACATACAATTCCGTTGAAAAATATAGAAATTAAAGTCGGTTTATCCATGCTTTTCATCTATTTACCATTACAATGAAATGGTGTATTCTTAAGTTTGATAAAAAACAAATATTGAAATTCATTCGCCTTACTATGTAAAAAAGGCTTTATACCCCTATTTTAGGTGTTGTAATAAAGGAATGAAGAACTGGAGGAACATATGGTTAATAAGTTGAAACAAACGGATAACTACTTCCCACATTTCCTATTGCTATTCATTGTGTTTCAACCAATTTTAGATTTATTAACATCTTTTTCAATCTATATACTACACATGAGCGCAACAGTTGGAGTTGTAGTCCGTTTCGCCTTTATGCTTCTTGCATTAGGGTACCTACTTCTTCATCACAAACAACAAGATGCGAAAAAGTACATCCTCTATTTATGCTTACTCGGAATCGCACTCGCAATTGGTCTTGTAAATAATATGATGGTTAAATCTCCAGTTTCATTTGGAGAAGAAGTTAAATTCATCTTAAAGAGCGTATATCCAATTGTGCTACTGTTTGGATATATTATCGCCTTTAAAGAGCTAAAAAATAAAGAGTATGTATTTCATAAAATCATTACATATTTCTTATATGCAACTTTAATTTTAAGCATTACAATGATTGTCGCAATGCAAACTGGAACGGATTTCCCAAGCTATCCTCACTCAAAAATCGGTTCAAGAGGTTGGTTCTTCGCTGGAAATGATTTAAGTTCTCTTTTCGCCATTATGTTCCCAATCATTGTCTTATATTCGATTCATAAAACAACTTCTTTCTCGAAAATATATTACTGGATTCCAACAATACTTGCGATGTATGCAAGTATTATGGTCGGAACGAAAGTCGGATATGGCGCAATTGTTATTACATTAGGCGTAGCACTTTTCTTCTCATTCATTGAATATATGATAAATCGTAAAAAAGAAGGAAAAGGATTCACACATATTGTAAATACCGTTGTTGTCGCAGTTATACTAGGAGGTTTAATCGCTCTTACACCGCATACTCCTATCGCAAAAAATATGGGCATTCACATGCAAATATACGAATACAAAAAATCAGTGCAAGAAGAGAAAGATCGAAAAGAAGGAAAAGTAATTAAAGCAGATCCAGAAGATGCAAAAAAACATGCAAAAGGTGAACTTACAGATTCTGAAGTAAAAAGTTTAATTTACAGTGATCGCGACAAATTCTTAAAAACATACAAACAATACTATAAAGACGCACCGCTTTCACAAAAACTATTCGGAATGGGTTACGCTGGTAACTACACAGATAAAATTAAATTAATTGAAATGGACTTCCATGACCTATTTTTCGCCTTTGGAATTGTCGGTTTCCTTATTTACTTAATACCTCTTCTATACTTTGGTATTAAATTATTTATCCGCATGATCACAAACTTTAAGAAAATCATGAAAGTAAAGTATATGCTATTAGCGAGCACACTCATTCTATCACTTGGCATTGGCTTTATGTCTGGCCACGTATTAACAGCGCCATCCGTTAGTATTTTCTTCGTTGTTATACTCGCTTATATCATTGTTGATTTTGAAATTGAATAAAAAGAAGGTGCTACGAAATATTAGTAGCACCTTCTTTTTTATTTAATTAATGTTTTACGTATTCTAAACTTTCTTTTGCAATATACGCTTCTGTTACAGTAGGATTATCTGAAATAACTTTAACCCACGCTTTTCCATTTATTATCTCTTCACCAGTAACTGTGACAACTACATTTGTATTTAAACGATACAGTCGCTCATTTGATATACTAGGATTCTTTTTCACTTCCACGTTATTCATCACACGTGCAAGTTTGTACTTGTTGTATTCTTTTTTACCTAAATAAGAATCAAAACGGTTCATATGCCCCGCTACTTTTTTACCCCAGTTCGCATCAGATGCATATTTCGCATTTAAACCAGCAGCTTTATCACCTGTATATGTTGCTGTATAACGCCAATGTCCTGGATTTAAATATCCTTCATTCATGTATAATTTTGCTGCATGTTCAATACAATCTTCTTTTGAATTGAATGCTTCTCCGTTACCATACGGACTATCGTCTGTTGCTTTTAAACCAAATAAATTATTTTTGTCTTTTGCAAGAGCGCTTGTTCCATAATAACTTTCATGAATTGCTAATGAATATAAGAATAATGCATTTACATTATACTTGCTTTCTACTTCTTTAAATTTCTTTCCTAAACCAATTAATGGAGAGTCTGGTTTAATCGATTTCACATAACTATCTAGTTGTTCAGCTGTATAATCTGTTTTCGAACGTAATGATAAATAATTGAAATATTGATAGAAAGTTTCGTCTCCAAATGTCTTTCCATCTACACTATACATTTGCTGTCCTTGCTTCATGAAAGAAGGTGCCACACCATATCTAAATTCTGTATATCCAGGTGAACTTGTATTATATGTATAATATTTATGGTATAAATATCCATCCGATTTCACATAATAAGACGACTGTTTCATTTCATTTGTAGGAATTAAAGTGATTTCATTCTTCTTCACATAACCTGTCAAACCAGAAAGTTGAACTTTCACACGATCTTCGCCAACTTCTAACACTTTCAATTCTGTTCCATACTGAATATACGTATATACTGTTGACAAATTCTCATCATAAATATTAATGATGTTTTGCCCAGTTATTCTTTTCGCACTTGCAAAACCATCTTTAATCCATAAAAATTCGTTCTCGTATTTTACCGCATTCATACCTTTATTTTGAGCAGCCGTAACCGCTTCTTTATACGTATTATAGCGCTCTACTTCTTGCTCTGTTCCGTTTTCTCTTACATTTGTCACAACATATTTCTTAGTTTCTACAGGGTTGCTATTTCCGTTTTTTTCAATCGTCTGAAGCATACGATCCAACATAGCTGAAGCCATCCCTCTTGTAGCTGATAAATGTGGTCTAAATGTATTATCTTCTGGATACCCTTTAATAATTTGAGTAGCCACCATAACTTGTACATGCTCTTTATAGTTAATACTATCTTTATCAGTAAAGGTAAGCGGGCTTACAGCTACTTTAATATTTTTATAGTCTAACGCTCGCTTTACCATTATCGACATTTCTTCACGTGTAATCACATCATTTGGTGAGAATGTCTCGTTCGTACGACCATTAATAATTTTCGCTCCATATGCTCTACTTACACCATCATATAAACCGTAAGTCTTCGGCACATCCTCGAAATTCGAATCAGCTTTCGGTAAATTTAAAGCCCTTGCTATGAATGTAGCAAACTCTGCTCTTGTTACTAATTTATCAGGCGCATATACATTGTCTCCATACCCCATTAAAACTCCTTTAGTAATAAGTGAGCGCATATTCGTCTCAAACATATGTCCTGTAATATCATCATTTGCCGCATAACTTGAAATAGGAGTTAAAAGTAATGATCCCGTTAATGCCACTGCTGTTATACCTTTTGAAAAAGTCTTCAAGGTTATCCTCCTCGTAATCTACGAATTTATTATCACAAATTTGATTATATAATAATCACAATCATTTTAGCATAATAAATAGGAATTAAAATAAAACGTTTTTTAATTAGAATTTTCATTAAATTCAAAACAAAATAAAAGGCACTTTACTTTTTTAATAAAGTGCCTTTTTCCATATGATTAATGAGTTTCTTTGTTGCCTGTTTGCCTTGCAACCGAAGCTCATCTATTGTCAATTGTAACTCTTGCTGCACAGTTCCTTGTTGCATTAATTGCTTTTTCGCAATTTCATATAAATACTCAGCACTCCATTCGCCATCCACACTCCCTATAACTGGCTGATTCACTTGACTTAAAAACGAATCAATTTTCGGATCGTATGAAATCCCGACCATTGGAGTTTTGGCTACGGCAGAAAAAACAAGTGCATGAAGACGCATACCAATTAGTAATGAACATTGTGATAAAATGAATATTTTCTCGTCGATATCCATTTTATACGGAAGCATATACGTCTCTTCTCCCATTAAGTCTACTACTTCACGCGAAGCTTTTTGATCAAATGGCTCATGCATTGGAACAAATAGAATTTGGTATCCTTCTTGCTTTAATTTTTTTAATGCCGCAGCTAATTTTTTTATATAATCTTCTTTTGCATTCCAATAACGCACACTAACCGCAATTACTTTTCCATGTATCGAATGCTTTTGCAACCAATCCGATTGTTTTGTCCGTTTCCATGTTAAAACAGGGTCTGGAACAATTTCAATATCGTTTTTTATGCCAAGTTCTTTTAAATATAAAAACGAATCCTCATCTCGAACTGATACATAGGAAGCTTTTGACAAGTTCCATTTTACTAATAGACGATTATATCCTTTTGTAATTGGACCTATTCCTTGTGAATAAATATAATACGGCTTTTTTAATAATCGAGCGAGTCCCATAATACCCGTATAATATAGAATACTCTTCGTACTTGTCTGATCTTGAAGAAGGCTCCCGCCACCGCTAATGACTCCATCACTGTTTTTGATTGCATGATAAACAGCTTTTATATCCCAGCGATCTACCGATTCTACACCATACATTTTCTTTGTATATTTAGAATCATTTGATAGTACTACTAGTTCTATATCCGGGTTCTCTTTACTTAACGATTCAATAATTGATTGTAGAATCGCCTCGTCTCCAACATTATAAAAACCATAATATCCTGATAAGACTAAACGCACCCTAAATCTCCTCCAAAACTAGGTAACCGTTTATTTCATCTAACATAAACTGGTACCCATTCCTTACCTAAACACTTGATACCCTACATAGTTTCCTCTTTATCAGTTCATATGAATTATAATAAAAAATTAAATTTCTATATTTATCTTTTCAAAAATGGTATTTTGTTTATTGATATCCATTTTAATTTCAAAGCACATACACCATACAAAATGGTTGTAATACTTAATGCTATACCACTGAATAATAACGTCATAATTCTTGAAGTTGTAACATCTATCACATTACATAATTCATACAATCCTAGTCCCAAAATACATGCTATTGCTAGCACACCGAAAAAGCTTTTTAAATGAATAGAATAGGCAATATAGCTTCGAATATACAAATGATTTACAATACAAATCAATACGTAAGTAATTAATGTACTATACGCCGCTCCATCTATGCCAAACTTCTGCACGAACATCATGTTTAACATGACTTTCACACAACTCGCACCAATAACAATCCATGCAGCTTGTGCAGAACGGTTAATGCCCTGTAAAACACCTATTGATAATACCATAACCGCAGTAAAATACGAACTGCCAATCATAACTGTTAACATACTACTGCCTTTTACGTCTGTGAACAATCCGACATTTAACGGTACGGTTAATGCCATCAACCATATTGTTAACGGTGCTGTCAAAACATGCGCTAGTCGATTTGTATTTTGAATTGTTATTTTCGCCAAATTTATATCTCTTTTGGCCAATGCGGAAGTTAAGAGTGGTATTAACGGAAATACAATTGCACTTGCAAAAATAACAATTATTTGCGTGAATGCAAAACCGCGACTGTATATTCCAAATTGTTCTTGAATTTCTGTTGATGATTCTTGTAATACATGCGGTATTGTAAGCGAGTCTACTAAATTTAAAAGTGGCATTGATAAAGCTCCGATAGCGATTGGGATCGATACCCGCAATATCTTTTTGCCGTTTTCTCTTAAATCTCGGAGCGAATAGGAATTGCTTTTATTGTAGTATGGACTTCTATTATATTTTATACGCAAATATATAAGCGAACTAATGACTCCAAGAAAAGAGCCAACCATCGCACCACTAGTAATAACAGTATTACTCTTATCCCATGATACTAGTATGTAAGCAATTATTAACATAAAAAACACACGTACAAATTGCTCAATGACCTGTGATACCCCTGTTGGTTTCATATCACCGAAACCTTGAAAATACCCTCTATACACCGCCATGTATGGCGCAATGAGTAATGCTAATGAAGTAATAAGCAACGGCATTCTAGTTTCTTGTCCACCGAGCATATTCGCAATTTCAATAGAAAATAATACAATGACTAAACAGCCGAAAACGCCAAATGCTATCCCAATAATTGACGCTGATTTAAATAATTTCGCAATTTCCTTTTGCTTATTTTTTTCGTTCAACTCTGCAATTAGTTTCGAAATTGCAAGTGGAACTCCGGCTACCGATAATGTAAGAGCAATCATATATACAGGAAAAACAAGGCGAAAAATACCGAGCACTTCATCTCCTGCAATATTTTGTAATGGAATTTGAAAAAAACTACCAAGCAATTTTGACAAAAAAGTTGTAATGGTTAAAATTGCTGCTCCTTTTACAAATGTTTTATTCATATTTTTTCTCTTTTCTTTTATACATATACTCTCAAACATATTGTTTTAAGCGATAGGGATTCATTTTATCCCATTGGTTATCATAACAAATTTATTATAGGTTGAATACTTGGTTTTTTTTTCAAAATAGAAAAGCGAACCCATTTAAGCCTGTCTCTTCACAATATTTTTCTAATTCCTTCCATTATATATGTACACACTATAAGCGTTTCTGTTACGCCAAAAGAGCCCTTCCTCTCTGTCACTGCGTACATATTACTAAAAACATTATAAAAACATCCCACAACTCTACATTATAATTTATGTAAAATTGTGAGATATTCTAATTACTATCTAAACACTTAAGATTTTCAATTGCTCTTTCTGTTCATCGCTTGCCATTACTGCGATTGTTTTTTCAATACTCGGATGTACTTGCTCAAGCTTTACACTTGCTCCTACTTTATTTGATTGCTCAACAAAATTTAATAATGCCATAGCTCCTGATACATCCATATAACGCACATCTTTCATACGTAAAACAACCGGTGACTTCACATCTTGTAAAGTAGAGAAAATACGATCTACTGATAGGAAAGAGAGCGGCCCTTGAATTGTGTACGTTTCTTCTTTTTCTTTTACGATAGAAGTTTTACGTTCTTTACATTTCACCATATATATGATGAACGAAAGAATAATACCGAAGGCAACAGCAATCATTAAATCGAACTTCACCGTTACAATCATCGTTACGAGCATAACAACGACATCACCTTTAGGAGCGACATGCATCTTTTTCATGCTTCCCCAATCGAACATTCCAATACCAGTTAAAATTAAAATACCTGATAATACAGCAAGTGGAATATATTGTACGACCGAACCAAGACCCATAATAAAAATAAATAAGATAACACTATGCATACATGCCGAAAGTGCCGTTTTACCGCCACTTCTTATATTCACGATAGACCTTACAGTCGCACCTGCACCTGCTAATCCGCCAAACAATCCGCTCATCATATTACCGATACCTTGTCCAACGAGCTCTTTATTACTTTTATGACGTGTACCTGTCACATTATCCATTACGACCGATGTTAACAACGAGTCAATCGATCCTAATAAAGCAATACTAAGCGCTGGTAAAATAAGTGCTGCTATTCCTGTTCCACTTAAAGATGGAATATGAAGCGTAGGTATCGCTTCTGGAATGGTTCCAATCTTTTCAATTACTTTATTTAGTGAAAGATTTCCGATAATCGGTAACTTTACTGTAAGTCCTTCGAGTAGAGAAGAAAATAAAGGAAGCAAAGCTGTCACACCGACTAGTGCTACTAAACTAGACGGAATCGCCTTAATCCATTTGCCAGAAACAATCATTACAATAATCGTTAACACAACAAGTAAAAAACTATTTTGTACGTGCTTTATTTCGCCTAAAATAATGATTAATGCAATACCATTCATAAATCCTGAAACGACAGGATACGGAATATATCGAACGTAAGAACCGAGCTTACATACACCGAATAAAATTTGAAATAACCCTGCCATCATAAAGGCAATAAAACTTGCCTCTAACCCGTGCGTCGCAATAACTCCTGTTGCAATAACGGTAATTGGTCCAGTTGGCCCTGTTACTTGCCCAGGTGTCCCGCCAAATAACGCTGCGAATAAACCTGCAAAAATCGCACCATACAATCCAACAAGCGCTCCCTCAGACGTTCCTGTCGCGGCAATACCAAATGCAATCGCAAGTGGTAACGCAACAATCGCGACAGTAAATCCTGCTAAACATTCCTTTGCTATTTTTTGAAACATAAAAAAACCACCTTTGTATAAAGTCCATGTTCCATTGTACACCTAAAAAGATACATTCGTTAGCTCACTTTTTACATTCTCGTGACGTAAACGTATTCAACGAAAAGTTTTCCCCTTATCTTTGGAAACAATTGCAACTATGCTATAATGAACAAATTAAATCTTTTACTATATACTTGGAGGCACTATGCTAACTTTTGAAGAAAAATTATCGATTATTGAATCTTTCCCAGAACTAGAAAGAAAGAACGTATCATTAAAACGTGTAAACTTCCACTTTGAAGAAAGTCGTTTAGATAAAAAGAACGTTGTATTTCATTTACACCCAAATGGAAATGGATTTGTATATGCAAGCGGTATTAAAGGTTATAAAACAGATGATAAAGGCATGGTTAACATCCGTGAGTTTTCAGCAGAGGAGTTACGTTCAGTAATTGAGAAATCAATTGACCTTCTATCACAAGAAGAGGTAGTAGCACCTGTAGAACCTGCGAAAGAAGAAGAATGGCAGAACGAAGATGGTCATATTCTTACTCTTATTTCAGAGGATGACATGTGGAACGTGTACGCTGGTGTAAACTTAGACGGTACATTCAACTCTTATCCAGAAGCTGCGGAATACCTTGATGAAGAAGGCTTTTCACGCAAATAAAAATAGAAACCTATTTCATTCAACGACTTTTATAGTAATCAAAGAAGACACTTAAGGTGTCTTTTTTTGTTATATAAACTCCTTTCTCACACTATCTCTACTAATTTTCATAAAATGATTCAGAGGAGGTTTATATGAATACAACTGCTAAATTAATAAATTGGAAAGAACATGGCGATATGATTATTCTAGAATGTGAATTAAATGGAAAACGCTTCGAGATATCAACATATAAACAAAGAATATATAATGCACACCTTTTATCAGCTGACGTTTATATTCGTTTAGACTCATCTGATAATATAATTGGAATAAATATTTATAAAAAGTAAGAAAAGCCCCCTATTCCGTAGGCGGGCTTTATCTTTATTACACAACATCAGAGTATACTCTCTTTTTTTCATACAGTTTATGTAATTATACATATTCATCAAAAATACACTAAATGAATATTACATGTAGTAAAATATAACTTGTGGGCACGTTCTATAAAGCAGATTCTTTTAAAAGGCGTAACATATCAATTATTATAGGGGATGTGGCGTCACTTCAATATTGATCTCAAATCTCTTGTCTTTTGTGAACTAACAATCTAGTGTATATAGACGATTCTGCTTTATAGTATGTGTTTACACTCATAACAAAGGGGTAATGGTAATACGGATAGATTCGTATGAAATGAAATGGTTCAAGTCGGAGAGAGGCACCTTAAGGTGTCTTTTCTTTTTGGACATTACATCCATTTTGTTTTTCCACCTTATTTCAAATGCACTAATTAACCTTCACCAAGAAGAAACGAGAATTAACAAAGATATTGTTTCTTCTGTTTAATACAGAAAAATGAAGGATACCCCATAGATATGGGGTATCCTTCATTTTTTATTTTTTCGCACCTTTCAATGACTCCCTCAGCACAAACTTCTGCAACTTCCCGCTCGCATTACGAGGAAGTTCATCTACAAATAAATAATGACGCGGACGTTTATAATCTGCTAGTTCATCACTTTCTTTGCAATACGTTTCTAAATCAGCTTCTGTTATTGTTTCATCTTTCTTCACAATAACCGCCACAACACGCTCTCCCCATAATTCATCTGGCTCACCAAGTACGGCCACATCTAATATACCTGGATGACTATGAAGGAAATCTTCAATTTCACGAGGATAAATATTTACGCCACCGCTAATTACCATATCATCAACGCGATCAGCAACGAATAAATAACCGTCTTTATCAAAATAGCCTAGATCACCCGAATGATACCATCCTTTATACATCGATTTTTTATTCGCTTCTTCACGATTATGATAGCCAGCCATCATAGTTGGGCCACGCAAAATAATTTCTCCCACTTCATAAGGAGGTAATACATCCTCTGGTTCTGCCGGTGCATCCTCGTTCGGTTTCACAATACGAACTTCATGGCTAAAGCATGGCGTGCCTGCTGAACCAGCTTTCGTAATTTGATCCTCCTCTACGAGAAACGCAACAACTGGCCCCATTTCTGTCATTCCGTATATTTGAACAAGATCAATATAAAGACGTTCTTTACATTCTTTTACTAACGCCGGTGCCATTGCTGCTCCGCCGTATATACCAATCTTCATCGAAGTTAAATCATACTGAGCTAAATCTTTTTGCAACAACATATTCCACATTGTCGGCGCTGCAAAGAACGTCGTAATCTTTTCTTCTTGAATCGTATGTAATACTGTTTCTGTATCAAAATGATGCAAAATAACATTCTTTCCGCCAACTTGAATGCGTGGTATGATTCCAGCGTTTAATTCACCACAGTGATATAAAGGCGCAACGACAAGCCCTACACTATCTCTATTATATTTAAGGAAATACGTACAAATCATACTATGCTCAGTCATTTCGCGATGACGATGTAATACGCCTTTCGGATGACCTGTCGTACCGCTCGTATAAAGTATTGAACAATAATCCATTTCATCAATTTCGATATTTACTTTCTCAGAAGATGCTGCATTCACTTTTTCATGGTAGGAACTTGCATAGGAAGGTTTATCGTTTTCTATAGACCAAAAAGATGTATTTGGAAAATCTCTTTCAATTATAGCAACAGTTGACTCAACTGCTTTTTCAAAGACAACGACTTTCGAGGATGCGTCCTGAAGAATATAAGATACTTCTTTCGCCTTTAAGCGGAAATTAATCGGGTTAAAGATCGCTCCGATTTTCGCACAGGCTAAGTAAACGTTTACAAATTCACGGCAATTATATAAGTAAACAGATACCGTATCTCCCTTTCTTACTCCGTCTTCTAATAGAGCGTGCGCTGTTTTATTTATTTGTTCATCCCACTGTTTATACGTCCAGCGAATATTCTTTTCAGGTTCCACTAACGCCTCTTTATTCGGATACTTACCAACTGATAAATCAAAAATTCTCCCTATCGTCATGTACATGCCAACAATTTCCCCCTTTTCTCTTTCATAAATCTATCATTTCGTCCATAAGTAGACATTGTCCTTTAATGATTTGACTAATTTTTCTGATTATTATCGACATAGTTTTACATACGGTACCGCTAGACGGTAAATGAAATTATATCGGCGATTTTCCAGATATATCGACCGTAACTTGAAATATATCAGCGATTTTCAAAATATATCAGCGCAACTCGAATTATATCAGCGATTTTTCGAATATATCGACTTACCGACAAAAACTGACAAGATATAATCGGACCGCCCGTTACTGCAGGATAAAAAGAGGTTGTTCCAACTCGGAACAACCTCTTTCTTCTTATGCAAATAGCTCTTCTAAAATTTTCAGTTTATCTTCTGTATATTTCACAAAGCCATCGTTATATGATTTTGGATCTTTCGGATTTGCGAAGTGCGTAATTGCTCCCGTCTTCGGATGAACAAATTTACTTGATGCACCACAACCAAGTCCGATAATTGATTGTACTTCTTCCATAATGACAATGTTGTAAATACTTTCTTGCGTCGGCATTGCATAACCAACGTTCTCTAAGTTACCTAAAATATTCTTTTGACGATATAGGTAATATGGTACGTAATTATGCTTTTGCGTCCACTCTTCTGCTTCGTGCATCATCGCTGTAATTTCTTCGCGACCTGCTACTTTATATTTACGTTTGTTTTGCGTCATTTCAGAAGCACGTTTAAATGATAACGTATGAACTGTTAATGATTCTGGCATTAACTTTTCTGTTTCATCTAACGTATGCTTGAAGATATCTAACCCTTCACCAGGAAGACCAATAATTAAGTCCATATTAATATTGTTCATTCCCATTTCACGAGCTAAATGGTATTTCTCAATTGTTTCTTCTACAGTATGATGACGTCCAATTGCTTTTAGTGTCTCTTGATGGTATGACTGTGGATTAATACTAATACGGTCAATGTTCCATTTATTTAACACTTCTAGCTTTGCTGGCGTAATTGTATCTGGGCGACCTGCCTCAACTGTTACTTCACGCACATTTTTCACATCTGGGAACGCTTCATACATTTCTTCATACAGCATATCCATCTCTTCTGCTGTAATACTTGTAGGTGTACCTCCGCCGTAATAAATCGTCGTAACTTTTACACCTTTTTCTTTTAAAAACTTACCAATTTCACGAACTTCATAATGTAAACCACCTAAGAACGAATCAACAGACCCTTGGCGTCCATTAATCGCATAAGCCGGGAATGTACAATATGCACATTTCGTTGGGCAGAACGGAATACCGATATAAATACTTACTTCTTCTTTCAAACGGTATAAATCTGGAACAACTGCTAATTGGCAATCAACAATGCGCTGAAGAAGTTCAATTTTCTCTTCATGGATTAAATAACTTTCACGAAGCTCTTGATGCGCTTCTTCTTTTGACATACCATTTTGAAGCATTTTATGAAGAAGTTTCGTCGGACGTACTCCCGTTAAAATACCCCAGCTTTGTTCAATACCAGTTAACTGCTGAAGAACAGAAAGATATACATAAGAAACAACGTGTTTCACTTGCTTCATACGCTCTTTTTCATCTGTGAAAGCAGATAAATCTTTCGAGAATGTTTCTTCATACACATTTCCTGTGCTAACATCCGTTAATTGAGCGGATGCTTTCACATTATCCTCAATGTGTATATCAACGATAAGATTTGCTTCCTCTTGTTCAAATCCAATCGTACTATCTTCAAAAAATAAGCCGCCAATATTTTGTAGCGGACGTAAAAAACGATCATCTTGTAACGTTTTAATTGAAATTAACAACATTATCACCTTTTCATTTGCAAACTCTCTTTAGTTTACTTGAAGGGCGTTTACAGGTCAATACAGAAGGTTTTACCTGTTTCTCTTACATTTTTTCAAATAATTCTTTTTATGAATATCGCTCCTGTATATAGACATCATCATTTTCTCTTGTTAAAATTTATTAGTACTAAAATCGATACATAGTGAAAATACAATATAAAAAGGAGGAATGTTAACACTAGATTCCATAATCTAATGTGTTAAAAAAAATATGAAAAAGAAATTTTATAGTGTTTTAACTCTCTCTCTTGCATTACAAACTGTTCTTGCACCTACTTATTCATTTGCAGAGAGTGCTGAAAAATCCGCTGAAGTATATACGGAAGATCAAGTTTTTAAAAGTATTAAAGAGCATGTTAATGAGCATAGTACTCATGAAGAAGATATCGAGGTTACTGGTCAATTCCTACTATACACTTCAAAAAAACATTCATTATATACCGCGAATGATTTAAAAAACAAATCGAATATCGAGATTACAGAACAAGTCGTAACGGCGACAAAGAAAAAAGGAAATGCTTATTACATAACGACGCCAACTGGCGCTGGATGGATAGATAACAATGATAATAGCTTAGAAGTTCAAGAGATTCATAAACTATCTAATCAAAAATTAATCGTAAAAGAAGAAGCTTCCATACATGCCCTTCCGTTCCAATCATTTAAAGAAGAAGGGAAACTACAGCCACAAGTCATAACTCCTACTGAACAAGCTGGAAATTGGTTTAAAGTCCAAATAAATGAAACAACAAAATGGATTTATGCACCTTCTGCTACATTTGAAGGTACAAAAGCTTCATTATTAAAAAACAGTCGTACTGCTAAAAATAGTTTATTGAGATCGCCAGAAGCTCTACAAACAAACAATATTTATGGCGTTACATTTAAAGAAATGATTGTCCCAAAAGGAAATGACGATATTCGCCCTGGCTACCCGATGGTACCTAAATATATTACGATTCACGAAACAGCTAATACAGCGAAGGGTGCCAATGCTCTAAATCATGCAAAATTCTTAGATAATCAAGCACGCGGAACAGCTGATCGCGCCGCATCTTGGCATTTCACAGTAGATGATAAAGAAATTTATCAACATCTTCCAGTAAATGAAGTTGGATGGCATGCTGGAAATAAAACTGGAAACTATGAATCTATCGGAATTGAAATTGCCGTTAATCAAGATGGAAACTATGAAAAAGCGGTAGAAAATGCCCGTAAATTGGCAGCTTATTTAATGAACGACTTAAATATTTCTCTAGATAAGGTCCAAAAACACCAATTTTGGTCAGGAAAAAACTGCCCTGCGTTTATGATTCAACGCGGACAATGGGATGCTTTCTTAAAAGGAACTGAAACATACTATAAGGAAAATCAAAAAAATCCCATAACTGATGACATTACAGGTGGATGGTATGAACAAGACATTCGTCAATTAGCAGCTAGAGGCATTATGCAAGGAGAAGGGAACGGCAAGTACTTCCCAGAACGTCTTGTAACGCGTGCTGAATTTGCTACACTAATTACTCGTGCTTTACAATTACCAAGTGGAAATGCTAATTTCACAGACTTAGAACAAGTACACCCATCGTTAAGAGACGGTATTAATCGTGCAGCAAGCGCAGGTATAATCCGCGGACGTGGTGATAATACATTTGATCCAAATACTACAATTACACGCGAAGAAGCTGTTATTATGATCGATCGTTCTCTAAAACACGCTGGTATTTTTGCAAAACAAGTTGAACTACCATTCGTAGACCAAAACTTAATTTACGCTAAAGAAGAAGTACAAAGAGTGTATGGATATGGAATTGTAAAAGGTAATGAATTTAATCAATTCGTACCAAAAGGACCATCACAACGTGCACACGCAGCTGCATTTATAAACAGAATGCTTAGCGTAATTGAAGCTTAAAATATTTATCTGTATTAATTTAAAAGGCATCAGAGATTGTATAATCTCTGATGCCTTTTATACATCTTTTAACTATTTTTAGCCATGAATCTTAAACGTATGCCTAATAGCAGAAGCATAAAACCGATGAATGGAACGTAATTCGTATTGTGTCCTGTAGCTGGAAGTTGTTGATTATTAGAAGAACCTTGTCCTTTTTCTGGTAAATTAGGTTTTTCTACTCCCTCACCTGGTTTTTCTGTTCCTTCACCCGGCTTCTCTGTTCCTTCATCTGGCTTTTCTGTTCCTTCATCTGGCTTTTCTGTTCCTTCACCTGGCTTCTCTGTTCCTTCACCTGGCTTCTCTGTTCCTTCACCCGGCTTTTCTGTTCCTTCACCCGGCTTTTCTGTTCCTTCACCTGGTTTTTCCGGACCTTTTTCTGTATCTTTTTTATTTGTAATTTGAAGCTTTACAACTTCAATTTTTTCATTAGAAATCGTAAATTTTATTTCCTTATCGGATAAAGTATATCCTTCTGGCGCTTGGATTTCTTTTAAAGTGTAATCTCCTGGTTCTAACTTCTTAGAAGTCGCTTTACCGCTCTTGTTTGTTGTTAATGTGTCGATTTTTGTTCCGTCTTTCCAAATTTCAAACACTGCGCCTGCTAATATTTTATTTGTATTATTAGCGTCTACCTTTGTAATTTCTAATTGACCTGTAATTTCTTCTTTCACTTTTTCATTCATAACTTCTTGTTTTACTACTTCATTTGCTACAACATTTACTTCTACTGTTACTTCTAACGCTTTATAACCTTCCGGCGCTTTCGTTTCCTCTAACGTGTACTTTCCTGGCACTAAGTTTTCGAATTTCACAACACCGTCTTTATTCGTTGTTTTCGCTTCTCCAACTACTTGACCAGCTTCGTTCTTTAATTTAAATTCTGCACCTGCTAGAACTTTTCCACTCTCTGCATCCTTTTTGATTACTTGTAAGCTTCCTAGTTCTTTCGCATTTTCTACTTGTACTTCTACTACTTTGTCTGCTTCCACAACGACTTCAATTTCTTCTTTTAACAATTTATATCCTTGTGGTGCTTTCGTTTCTTTTAATGTGTATGTTCCTGGTTCTAATTTCTGAGAAACTACTTTACCAGTTTTATCTGTTCGTAACGTATCTACTTTTTTACCATCTTTATACACTTCGAATTCT
>NZ_KV827852.1:0-2505 GCF_001836235.1 Bacillus sp. HMSC036E02
GAAACACAGAGATAAAACCCTGTGTTTTTATTTGATTATTGTTTTGGCATAATCCATACAATTTGTTGAATGCGTACAATATATGGCACCGTATCTTCAATGAGCAAATGATCTGGTTTCACATCCTTTAATTTCCCTCTTATATTTCCTCTTACAGTTTCAATAACCACATGTTTACCAATTACTGATTGTAATGTCTGATATACATAGGGATTAGGCACACTTACCATATTTTGTTTACTAAAGTCATTTCCCTCCAAATAACTCATTCTATAAGACTCCTTTCTAACTTGCATTCTTTCTACTAATATATGATATAAATCTTATAAATATGCTAGAAGGATAATTCATTATATGGACGGAAATAACATTTTAATAGGGTACGGTTTCTATTTCTACATTGCTAAAAAATTATTTATATAAAGTTACTTTTACTAGTTAATAGGAGATGATAAAGGGATATTTTGAATATACATCTAGGTTGTTCCTTTCTGGTTATGTATCATTTTAAATACGCCCTTTATTAGAATAGTGCTCATACTTTTTTTGAGATTCTTTCGTAATACGTGCGTTAAGTAAAATTGCTAACAATAAAAATACTCCATATTTTCCCCCTGTAGCTCCTATGATAATCACACTACTACAAACAAGTACAATTAATAGGATAAACGAAACTAAATAAATACGATCATAATTTTTTGACATCTTCTCGTATTTTATGCGTTTTTTCCTTGCATCCATTTTAATTCCTCCTTTATATGATCCATTTCACTCTCAGATAAATCTCGCCCTAAAAAAAGAAACAATCTATCGTTTTAAATAATTAGTTTGTTTTTTATCAACTAATTTATATAACGTAAAAAGAAATCCTACCAATATTAAGCTCTCCACCATGATAATCCCGACCCTCTCCTTCCTTTTAACCCCAACACATCAGATAAAAGTTATTTATATCCCATATTGGCTGCAACAAACAAAAAGGATCCCCCTTCTCTTAAAGGCCGATCCTTTTCTCCTTGTATGCAACTATTTTTACCTATTCTTGATTAATTAGAATAATAGCTGGTCCATCTACACGAATTCCACCAACTTCGATTTTTTCATAAGGCTCAACTGTAATAGAGATGATCCCTTCTCGCTTCTTTAATTCATTACTTAATTCTTTTGTTAACATTTTTTTCATGTGTGTACTCCTTCTTACTGCTTAATTTACTATTGGTATGTAAATAAAATTTAAATTGGTTTCCTGGTCTGGAAACCAATTTTTTGTAGTTGACCATATGGTGTTACCAGTTCGTTTATCAATTTTAAGTAAAGAAGATAAACAATTACTATTCACCGTCTCAGTAGATATAAGGCACTCTTAAAGATAGTGGTGAGATTGATTGTTTTTTCTTCTAGAAATAATGACTTAGATAGTATATTACCTAAAACAATGAAAGCCCTACCTCTCTTTCATCCTTACGGCTCCTCGTCCGTGCCAGTGTGAATCAGGATTGTAAAAATCAAGTGACTATTTAATCTAGTTATTTGATGAAACTTCAAACGTTCGTAAAAGAAATTTAAAAATAAAAATGGATTAGATTGAAGTAATAACAAAAGAGGTTCCTACTCTAAAAGTGAGTTGAAGAAATTGAATATCTTTGAAATACTTTCCTTTTAATAATCATCATATACCCAGAGAATTCAGGATATTTCCGAGGGATGTCATACAGTATTTATAATAAATCTCAACAGAAACTTTTTATTTGTTTTTCAGTGATTCCTTTAATTAATTCTAGCTCACTGACCAAAAATTTATATGCATCATCCAACAATTTTTTTTCGCTTGTATTCAGTGCTTTTTCCTTCTTTATACGGATTAAATCACGTATAACTTCAGCACCTTCTTGTATTTCACCCGTTTTTATTTTATCTGTGTTTACTTTATACCTTTGTTTCCAAGGCATTAATTCGCCTGATTCTCCATGCTGAAAAATGTGTATAATGCGCGTTAATGTAAGTATATCAATAACTGGGCGTATATTCGAACTCAATATTTTGCCTTTAGGAATCATGATTTGCATATTACTAATGGACATTTTTATGACATAATAAAGTTGCTTTTTCCCTGAGAACTCTTTTTCTTCTATGGCTTCAATTATACCTGCTCCGTGCATTGGATAAACAATGTTATCGCCAATTTGAAACATATAATCCACCTCCATATATGGTAACCTTCTCAAGCTTAACACATATGTTATTTTTTATCAAAAATTCAATAATATCATGAGTTTATTTTTGGTGTCAATAACTTTTTTCTTCGGAAGTTAAATTAAGGAAAACAGCCGCAAAATAATAGAGAGCGTTCTAGATTTCAAATAAAAGAAAAGGGAATTCCCACGCGTATATTCTGAAATCTCTACTCATTAACGTAGATCAGTTTTTCCTTGAAAACGGCCAAATCGATCCCGTATTTTTTTCAATCTTATATGATACTCCAAAATCTCAATTCTTGCTTTTTCT
>NZ_KV827853.1:0-3190 GCF_001836235.1 Bacillus sp. HMSC036E02
TAACCGAGAAGCCCCCACTTCAAACAGTCCGTTAGGACGTTAAGTGGCGGGTAGTTCACATTACGTACAGTTGTTTTATATGAAATGGTTCTGCAATATTTGTATCATCTATGCGAACAATATAATGCATTAAGGGCTAAAGGGAATTTTCATCCGCTCCTACTAATTCCTCAATTTATCTTAAATTTCCTATGTATTTATCCATTTAATAAAGGGAATGGCAAGTTAGCAAAAATATTAATTCAATGGTTATTAATTGAAAGTGGATTTACATTTGTAAAATATACATGTATAGATAAATATTTCAAAGAATATGAATCAGATTATTATGATGCTCTGTATAAATCTGCAGCTCACTGGTATCAAGGCGATCATAACGTAGTTTTCTGGATGAAAAATTTTTTAGATATTGTTTTAGTTGCATATAAAGAATTGAATTATGTAATAAAAAATTGTATTAGCACTCATACTAAAAGAAAAAGAATTGAAAAATACATAGACAGACAAGATAATCCTTTTACTAAAGAAAATATTCGAAACATGTATCCAGACATAAGTGAAAGTACTATAAATAAAACATTACACGCTTTAAATTCACAGGGATACATTAAATTAGTTTCTAAAGGTAGAAATGCAACATGGATAAAGCATAAATTAACTTAGGGTAAAGAACTAGAACACTGGCAAATAATAAACAAGGAGAACCCAAAAAGGGTTCTCCTTGTTTATTATTTGTTAGACTAATGTATCTCTTAGAAGGATAAAGAAGTAAAATAGACTATTTATTAATTGCAATCTAATCATAAAATTTTGTATCACATCTTTAAGAAAGACTGATCTACTCGTTATGATTTTCTAAATCAAATTGTCCCTTTTTACGCATAGTGTAATAAATAGGGAGGCCGAGTGCAGTTAGACCTATTCCACATAAAGCTAGCAGAGGTTGGGTGAATAAGGTATTAATAACAATGAACAATCCGCCAATAATAGCAACTAATGGTATAAAAGGATACAATGGAACTTTATAAGGTCGCACAAGTTCGGGTTCCCTTTTTCGTAAGATGAATACAGCAAGGAATGTCATTGTGTAGAATATCCATATTACAAATACCAACATATCAGTAAGAGTATTGAATCCGCCGACGGCCATCATAATAATTGAAATAAATAGCATAAATAGACCAGAATTATAAGGGACCCGACTAGTTTTAGATAATGTAGCAAACCATTTACTAAATGGTAGTTTGTTCTCAATAGCCATGGCATAAGGAATTCGCATTCCTGTCATAATATAACCATTAATCGTTCCAAATACGGAAATTAAAATGCCAATGGTAACTAGTTTTCCTCCCATAGCTCCAAAAAGAATTGTAGCTACTTGAGAAGCGGGTGTATCAGTACCTGCGAGCGATGTTGCAGACATGACCATTAGAAACGCGACATTAATTAATAAATAAACAACCATTACTGTTGATAATCCTAATACGATTGCTTTAGGCAAGTCTTTTTTAGGGTTTTTCATTTCTCCAGCAATATTGCCTACATGAATCCATCCATCATAGGCGAACATTGTTGCGAGTAAACCAGATCCAAGGGCAGATATCATAGATTTGTTCGGCCCTGCCTCAATTGGAAAAAGCTGAAAAGTAACGTCACTTTTGTGTAGTAATCCAAAAATAATAATCAATGCTAATGGAACCAATTTGCATATAGTCGAAGCCATTTGGATTCCACCAGCTGCTTTAGCTCCTAAAAAGTTCATAAGAGTTACAAATGTTGCTGTGATAATTGCAATTGCGATAATTAGTATTTTGTGTTCATTAACATTTAGGCCAAATAAACTAACCGTTTGTGTCCCGAAAATAATAGCAAGAGCTGCAATATTTGCAGGGAAGTATATGACAGTTTGTGCCCAGCCAAGCAAGAAAGCAGTTAAGTTTCCATAAGTCCTCTTTAAATATGCCATCATTCCCCCCGTTTCAGGAATAGCGGCAGATAGTTCAGCAGCAGTTAGTCCTGCGCAAACGGTCAAGATACCACCAATTACCCATGCAAGTAATCCTAGGCTAGCTGTTCCTGTTACTCCATATAATGCAGTGGGCTTGAAAAATACTCCGGCGCCGATAACGGTACCAATAACTGTGGTTAATGCTGCAAAGAAACCAATATCCTTTTTTAGTTGTTGTTGTGACAAAATAATCACTCCCAATTAGAAAAATATATAAATTCTCTTATGAATTCTTTATCCTGTTTGTTAAATTATTTGATAGTATATCCTGTATCCATACAAATAGCCGCCCCTCATCCTTACCAGCTAGAGAATTTGAATACATTTCAGATACTAAATAAAAAAGAAATTAAACGTATAAGTAAAGAAAGTTTAATTTCGCCTCAAATCATGTGAAAATTTTCACATGATTTGAGGCGAGTAAAATTCCATGAATTATACATTAAAAGAAATTCTTTAATTTAACCCGAAACATGAAGTTAAAAACGAGATTTCTTTTATATGAATAATAAGAATAAATGAGGTATTTTAATATTGTGATATAGTAAAATGGTAAATCAAAATTCAAAAGAGAAGATATATTCTTGTGAAGAATATCACAAAGTATTGAGGGATTCAATCATATTTTCGATATAAAATATAGAAAATCAACTAAATAAAACATTTTGTGAAATGTTTCACAAAATTGTTGACCTCTTATTTTTACTAATGGTATCTTGTAGGTGCAATCCAATGTTATAAATTAAATTATATTTGAAAAATATTGTAAGGATGAATATTTAGAATCTTATATTTATCTGACAATAATTAATTTAATTTATAACTCACTCTAAAAAAGGATGTGTAGATATGAAAATTGGTGTAGTGAAAGAGATAAAAAAAGGGGAAGCTCGTGTAGGGATGACTCCAGAAAATGTTCAAAAATTAGTTTCAGCTGGAAATGAAGTTTTAGTACAAAAAGATGCTGGATTAGGTTCTGGTTATACAAATGATGAATATATAAATGCAGGAGCAAGCATAGTAAATCAAGGCCAGGCATGGGATGTTGATATGGTAGTAAAGGTAAAAGAACCACTACCTGCAGAATACCATTACTTTAAAAAGGATCTAATTGTTTGGGGCTTTTTACATCTGGCTGCGTCGAAAGAGTGTGTAGAAGCAATGAGAAATGCTGGTACTACT
>NZ_KV827853.1:3290-3537 GCF_001836235.1 Bacillus sp. HMSC036E02
AGAAGCAATGAGAAATGCTGGTACTACTGCGATTGCTGGTGAAACTATTAGTGAGGATGGAAATTTAGCATTATTAAAACCTATGAGTGCAATTGCTGGAAGACGTGCGGTATTTATGGGAGCTTATTATTTAGAAAAACAACATCAAGGAGAGGGGATTTTATTATCAGGTATTGAGGGAATCCCAGCCGGAAAAGTTGTAATCCTAGGTGGAGGGAATGCTGCAACTAATGCCTGTGATATGGCA
>NZ_KV827854.1:0-93571 GCF_001836235.1 Bacillus sp. HMSC036E02
AACAGAAGAAAGTAGAAGAACAGAAGAAAGTAGAAGAGCAAAAGAAAGCGGAGTAACTGCTTTAGTGAAACAGCCGGAAAACAAGAATGTGGTGTAAGAGAGAGTGAACGAATAAGCAAGACTAGTAATATTTATACGAGTGTGAGGGAACGTTAGCCCTCACCTCTTTGTTTTTCTTTTTTCTTATAGTATTAAATGATTTGAGTGTGAAAAAAGTTATAAATTATCATTGTTTTTTTCTGAAAAGTCTAAATGATATTGAGAAATAAAAATAACTGAAAATATTAATAAATATGTGTTGTGTTTATATAGGGTTGTTCGTTATAATGAACATAAGGTTTTTAAAAAAGAACGCATATTAGCTAAGCTAATATAGTTTTCTTTACATCTCTTATTGAAAAATAAGTGATAAAAATATAAAAAAAAGCTAGGGGGAATTGATTGTGAGTCTGAAAAAGAAATTAGGTATGGGAGTTGCATCAGCAGCATTGGGGTTAGCTTTAATTGGTGGAGGAACATTTGCATTCTTTAGCGATAAAGAAGTATCAAACAATACATTTGCAGCTGGGACGTTAGACCTTACATTAAACCCTAAGACGCTTGTAGATATTAAAGATTTAAAACCAGGGGATTCTGTTAAGAAAGAGTTCTTATTACAAAACAGCGGTTCGTTAACTATTAAAGACGTTAAATTAGCAACAAAGTATACTGTTAAAGATGCAAAAGGTGATAATGCTGGTGAAGACTTTGGTAAGCACGTTAAAGTAAAATTCCTTTGGAACTGGGATAAACAAAGTGAGCCTGTATACGAAACAACTTTAGCAGACTTACAAAAAGTTGATCCAGATCTTTTAGCTAAAGATATCTTTGCTCCTGAGTGGGGAGAAAAGGGTGGATTAGCAGCTGGTACAGAGGATTATCTATGGGTACAATTTGAATTTGTAGATGATGGAAAAGATCAAAATATCTTCCAAGGTGATACATTGAATTTAGAATGGACATTCAATGCTAACCAAGAAGCTGGGGAAGAAAAATAATAAAAAAGCGGGTATTCCCGCTTTTTTTTATAAAGAAAAAGAAGTGCTGGTTGTAAGCACTTCTTTCTATTATTATTTTTGATTTTGCTTCCACTTTGTAAATTCAAGAAATTCACGAAATTGTTCTTTGGAGACACCAGAGTTCATTGCATCTTTAACGAGTTGTGTCCATTCGGAGTCTAGGTTAGTTTCCTTTGTTGTTTCATCATGAAGTAAAGTATCAACTGGAATTTGTAGAACTGCTGCGATCTTTTCAAGAAACTGAATGGAAGGGTTTTTTTGTAAATTTCGTTCTATAGAACTAATGTAAGATTTAGCAACGCCAGCTTTTTCGGCAAGTTCAGTTAATGAAATCCCTTTTTGTAAACGAAGGCGTTTTATACGTTCTCCAATCATATTTGCGCACCTTTCTATCAATATGTAGTTGTCTTATGATGTCATTATTATAACATAAACTTCGTTAAAAAGAACAAACCTATTGAGCCTGACTGGATGGCTTCATACGTTGGAAAAATTGCTCGATGTCTTGCATGGCGATACCAGCATCTAGAGCTTCAAGTATTAAATCAATCCATTCTTGATCCAGTGCGTCTGTCTTATCTTTGTACAAATGTAATTCCTCCCTAATTATCGGTCATAATTGCTGCTACAGAATACATGATAATGAAATCCGATTTTGTGTTTTATATAGTGAATTATCAAATATTGTGTAGATGAAACAAAGATAAAATCCCCATTAAACTCCCTCTATGGAAATTATAAATTGTTCGATAAAAACTTTCAATATTTTCAGAAAACATTGTTGAATTGTGATATATTCGTATGCTAACTATGAAATTTTTACAAATATATTAAAAACATTACATAATATGACTAAATATTGAAAAAATATTGAATTTTTAATAAAATTCAATTTGTAATACATATTATTTATTAGGGGAGGAAATAAGGGATGAACAAGAAACCGTTCAAAGTTTTGTCATCAATCGCATTGACAGCTGTATTAGGCCTTTCATTCGGAGCTGGCACTCAATCTGCATATGCTGAAACGCCTGTGAATAAAACAGCTACGAGCCCAGTTGATGATCATTTAATTCCGGAAGAACGTTTAGCAGATGCATTAAAAAAACGTGGGGTAATTGATTCGAAGGCTTCAGAGACAGAAACAAAGAAAGCAGTCGAAAAGTATGTAGAGAACAAAAAGGGTGAAAATCCTGGGAAAGAAGCAGCGAATGGGGACCAACTTACGAAAGATGCATCCGACTTTTTAAAGAAAGTGAAAGATGCGAAAGCAGACACGAAAGAAAAATTAAATCAACCAGCAACAGGCACACCTGCAGCGACAGGCCCAGTTAAAGGCGGTCTAAATGGCAAAGTACCAACTTCTCCAGCGAAACAAAAAGACTATAACGGTGAAGTTCGTAAAGACAAAGTACTCGTTTTACTTGTAGAGTACGCTGACTTTAAACATAATAATATCGACAAAGAGCCTGGATATATGTATTCTAACGATTTTAATAAAGAACATTATGAAAAAATGTTATTCGGCAACGAGCCATTCACATTAGATGATGGAAGTAAAATTGAAACGTTTAAACAATATTACGAAGAACAATCTGGTGGTAGTTACACAGTGGACGGAACAGTTACAAAATGGTTAACAGTTCCTGGTAAGGCGGCTGATTATGGTGCAGATGCTGCTAGCGGCGGCCATGATAATAAAGGACCAAAAGGGCCACGTGATTTAGTAAAAGATGCATTAAAAGCAGCTGTAGATAGTGGTATTGATTTATCAGAGTTCGACCAATTTGATCAATACGATGTAAATGGTGATGGAAATAAAAATCAACCAGACGGTTTAATCGATCACTTAATGATTATTCATGCGGGTGTTGGACAAGAAGCAGGCGGTGGTAAATTAGGCGATGATGCAATTTGGTCGCACCGTTGGACAGTTGGACCAAAGCCATTCCCAATTGAAGGTACACAAGCGAAAGTACCATATTGGGGTGGAAAGATGGCAGCATTCGACTACACAATTGAACCAGAAGATGGAGCGGTTGGTGTATTCGCACATGAATATGGTCACGATTTAGGTCTTCCAGATGAGTACGATACACAATATAGTGGTCAAGGTGAGCCGATTGAAGCTTGGTCTATTATGAGTGGCGGAAGCTGGGCTGGTAAAATCGCTGGAACGACGCCAACGAGTTTCTCACCACAAAATAAAGAGTTTTTCCAAAAAACAATCGGTGGTAACTGGGCAAATATCGTAGAAGTAGATTACGAGAAATTAAATAAAGGTATCGGTCTAGCGACATATTTGGATCAAAGTGTTACGAAATCTAACCGTCCGGGTATGATTCGTGTTAACTTACCAGACAAAGATATAAAAACAATTGAGCCGGCATTTGGAAAACAGTATTACTACAGCACAAAAGGTGATGATCTTCATACGAAGATGGAAACACCACTGTTCGATTTAACAAATGCAACGACTGCAAAATTTGACTTCAAATCATTATATGAAATTGAAGCAGAGTATGATTTCCTTGAAGTACACGCTGTAACGGAAGATGGTCAACAAACGTTAATTGAAAGACTTGGTGAGAAAGCAAATAGTGGAAATGCACATTCGACAAATGGAAAATGGATTGACAAATCATATGATTTAAGTCAATTCAAAGGCAAGAAAGTAAAATTAACATTTGATTACATTACTGATGGTGGTTTAGCATTAAATGGATTCGCTCTTGATAATGCTTCATTAACAGTAGATGGTAAAGTAGCATTCTCTGATGACGCAGAAGGTACACCACAATTAAAATTAGATGGTTTCGTTGTATCTAACGGAACAGAGAAGAAAAAACATAACTACTATGTTGAGTGGAGAAACTATGCTGGGGCAGATAACGCGTTGAAATTTGCTCGCGGTCCAGTATTTAACACTGGTATGGTTGTATGGTATGCAGATTCAGCTTATACAGATAACTGGGTTGGTGTACATCCAGGACACGGTTTCCTTGGTGTAGTTGATTCTCATCCAGAAGCAATTGTTGGTACTTTAAATGGTAAACCAACAGTTAAGAGTAGTACACGATTCCAAATCGCTGATGCAGCGTTCTCATTCGACAAAACGCCAGCTTGGAAAGTCGTATCTCCAACGCGTGGAACATTTACGTATGATGGTTTAGCAGGCGTACCAAAGTTTGATGATTCTAAAACGTATATTAATCAACAGATTCCAGATGCAGGACGTATTTTACCGAAGCTTGGTTTGAAATTTGAAGTAGTAGGACAAGCTGATGATAATTCTGCAGGTGCTGTTCGTTTATATCGTTAATACAGTAAAACTACCGAGAGATTTTCTTTCGGTAGTTTTTTTGTGAGCAATGAATTTTATATAGCTGAAAAAGTCATATATAATGTAACCTTAAGAATAGAAATTTGTTATATATGAAGTCTATATAAATAATGAAAGAATTGGATAAAAATAGTGGGAGAAGGTGAGTGAATGAGTATTTCCTCTATTGTAAGTAGGCAAAAGGAATATTTTTTAAAAGGGCATACGAGAAGCATCGAAATGAGAAAGAATAATTTGAAGAAGCTTTATGAAGGCATTCAGCGTTTTGAAGAAGAAATATTTCAGGCATTGAAATTAGATTTAAATAAGTCAGTTCACGAGTCGTTTACAACGGAAGTTGGATATGTATTAAAAGAAATTTCCTTTCAATTGAAACATATGTCATCGTGGAGTAAACCGAAACGAGTTCGAACAGCACTCACTCATTTTGGATCAAAAGGAAAAGTAGTGCCAGAACCGTATGGTGTGACGCTTATTATTGCACCGTGGAACTATCCTTTTCAATTAGCAATTGCACCACTTGTAGGAGCACTGGCAGCTGGAAATACAATCGTTTTAAAGCCGTCAGAGTTAACGCCAAGCGTTTCAAAAATGCTTAAGAGAATGTTAGATGAATTATTCCCAGAAGAGCTTGTAGCGGTAGTAGAAGGTGGCGTTGAAGAGAGTACATCTTTGCTGAGGGAACCGTTTGATTATATTTTCTTTACTGGTAGTGTTGGAGTTGGAAAAGTTGTAATGGAAGCAGCAGCGAAACAGTTGACACCGCTCACTTTAGAACTTGGCGGGAAAAGTCCTTGTATTGTACATAAAGATGCAAAGATAGAGATGACAGCAAGAAGAATTGCTTGGGGTAAGTTTTTAAATGCAGGGCAGACGTGTGTAGCGCCTGATTATATGTATGTGCATTCTTCCGTGAAAGAAAAGCTAATTGAGGCACTGCGACATGAAATTACAGAGCAGTATAGTAAAGAACCTTTGCGAAATGAAAATTATGTGCGTATTGTAAGTGAGCGTCATTTTGAACGATTATGTGGATTCTTACAAGATGGTCAAGTCGTAATTGGTGGAAACTATAAGAAAGATACATTACATATTGAACCGACAGTACTAGCGGATATTACATGGAAAGATACTGTTATGGAAGATGAAATTTTTGGTCCGATTTTACCAATCATAGAGTACGACAACATAGAAGATGTAATTGGCACAATCCAGCAACATCCGAAGCCGTTAGCGTTATATGTATTTTCTGAAGATAAAGAAGTACAAAAGAAAGTGACGAGTAATATTTCATATGGTGGAGGCTGTATTAATGATGTTGTCTATCATCTTGCCACGCCATATTTACCTTTTGGGGGTGTTGGAAGTAGTGGATTAGGGGGTTATCATGGGAAAGAAAGTTTTCGGACTTTTTCACATTATAAAAGCATTTTAGCCCAATCTACAGTATTCGACATGAAAATTCGTTACTCTTCTACAAAAAGTGCTTTAAAATTCATACGAAAGTTGTTAAAATGATGATGGTGTTTATCAGTAGGCGTAGCCGTATGATAATAGCCCCTTCGCAATGGAAGGGGTTTTTCTGTTCGACGTTATGTATCATGCGAAAATGAATCCAACATACTACATAAAGAATAGAAACGAACGCTTGTTAAATAATCATTTTTGTTTGGATCGAAACAAAAAATAGTCTATAGAACATAAATATTTATTCATGAATATAAAAATTAAAAATTTAAGGTAGATAGGACGGGAAAATGAAAAAGATTATTAAAGTTGAAGCAGTTGAAAAACATTTTGGAAATCAAGTGATTATCCCACCTCTTTCTTTAGATATTAAAGAGGGAGAGTTTTTAACAATTTTAGGGCCGAGTGGCTGCGGGAAAACGACGTTACTTCGTATGATCGCAGGATTTGAAACTCCAACTAAAGGGAATCTTTTATTAGATGATGAAAGAATTAACGATTTGCCGCCATATAAGCGTCATATGAACCTAGTGTTCCAACATTACGCACTATTCCCACATATGACAGTAGAGAAGAATATTTGTTTTGGTATGAAAATGCAGAAAGTATCAGCAGCAGAGCAGAAAGAGCGTGCTGAAGAGGCAATGCGTTTAACGCAGTTACTTGAGTTCCGTAATCGTAAACCTGCGAAGCTTTCTGGTGGACAACAGCAGCGTGTTGCAATTGCAAGAGCGATTGTAAATAATCCGCGTGTATTACTATTAGATGAGCCACTTGGAGCGCTTGACTTTAAGTTACGAAAAGACTTGCAACGTGAATTGAAAAACTTACAACGTAATTTAGGAATTACGTTCATATACGTAACGCACGATCAAGAAGAAGCAATGAGCATGAGCGATCGTATTGTAGTTATGAATAAAGGACATATCGAACAAATCGGAACACCTAAAGAAATTTATAATAAGCCGAAAACATTGTTCGTTGCGACATTCATCGGTGAAAATAATATTGTGAAAAACGGGGAAGGCTATGTAGCAATTCGCCCTGAAAATGTAAAAGTACGTTCGGTTGAAGAGTCAATTTTAAAAGAATACCATCTTGGACATATTGAAGATATCGAGTTTGTCGGAAATATGGAGAAGCTTTATGTACGTGATGAGAAAACATCAGAATTACTAATGGCATATCAAACTGCTGAAGAGGCAGCGCAGTGGAGCATTGGAGATAATGTATATGTAGGCTGGGAGCAAGAGGACGAGGTGACCTTAAATTGAAAAAAGGGAAATTACTCGCACTACCTACAGTCGCGTGGCTGTTAATTTTCTTCCTAATCCCGCTCGTATTCGTATTAGGATTCGCCTTCATGCAGCGCGGAGCTTACGGGACAGTAGAAATGCAATTTACGCTGGAGAATATATCCCGTGTGTTTGATCCTTTGTACTTAGGAACGTTATGGGAAACTGTTAAGATCGCAGTTATTACAACAGTAATATGTTTATTAATTGGTTATCCGTTTGCGTATACAATTACAATTGTTGACCGCAAATACCGCTCTATTCTTTTATTATTGGCAACGATCCCGTTTTGGATTAACTTTCTTGTTCGTTCATACGCATGGATTGTTATTTTACGTTCACAAGGTCTTGTGAATACGTTGTTATTAAAGCTTGGCATTATTAGTGAACCGTTAAATTTATTATATAATACTCCTTCTGTAATACTCGGAATGGTCTATTCTTTATTACCATTTATGATTTTACCAGTGTATGCAGCAATTGAGCAGCTGGATAAGCGTAAGCTAGAAGCGGCTTATGATTTAGGAGCAACACCAATAAAGGCATTTTGGAATATAACAGTGCCGATGACTATGTCAGGAATTGCGACTGGTTCTATTTTAGTATTCGTTTCTTCTATCGGAATGTTTGTTGTATCAGACGTGATGGGCGGATCGAAAGTAGCATTAATCGGAAACGTTATTCAAAATCAATTCTTAGGTGCACGTGACTGGCCATTTGGATCTGCGTTATCGATTATCGTTGTTCTATTCTCTGTTCTGTTAATTTACTTATATTATCGTGCAACGAAAGTATATAAATATAATGAGAACGGAGGGGAATAGGCAAAGATGAAGAAGTTTTTAGTTTCTTATTCTTGGTTAATTTTGTTATTCTTGTATTTTCCAATGATGGTTTTAATGGTCTATTCTTTCAACGACTCTCGCATTAATGCGGAGTGGGAAGGTTTTACATTCCATTGGTATACAGATTTATTTCAAAAACAAGATGTTATTGATGCATTTGTAAATAGTATTACGATTGCAGTTATAACAACGATTGTGACAACGGTACTTGGTGTATTCTTTGCAATTGCTTTACATCGTTATAAATATCGTTTCGAAGGGGCTATTAATGGCCTTGTATATTTACCAATTTTAATTCCTGATATTTTAATGGGATTATCTTTACTAATTCTTTTCAGCCAGTTAGGAATGGAACTTGGACAAACAACGATTATTATTGCACATATTACATTTAGTATTTCGTTTGTTGTTGTTATTTTAGCTGCGCGTCTTTCAAGTATGGGACGTGACTTAGAAGAAGCTGCAAATGATCTAGGAGCAACGCCTTGGCAAACGTTTCGTTATGTAACGTTCCCAGCAATTGCACCGGGAGTTATTTCGGCAGCATTATTAACATTCACATTATCAATTGATGATTTTGTAATTAGTTTCTTCGTATCAGGACCAGGATCAACAACATTGCCATTATATATTTACAGTATGGTTAAGCGCGGAGTATCACCAGAAATTAATGCTCTTTCTACAATTTTAATTGTTGCTATCGTAGGATTAATGGTTCTATCTGAAATCTTCCGGAACAAAGGTGCAGATGGTGAAGAAAACTCTGGAGGACACCTTCCTTTATAATACGAACGATATAGAAAGTACAAGGGGGTAATAAACCGATGGAATTAATGAAAAGAATAGCTGGCGCAGCAATTAGTTTTAGCCTTGTTGCTGGTGTGCTTGCTGGTTGTGGTGAAAAGAAAGAAGAATTAAATATTTATAGCTGGGCTGACAATTTTGATGAGCAAGTGCTAAAAGATTTTGAAAAGAAATATAATGTGAAAATTAACTATGACAAGTACGCAAGTAATGAAGAAATGCTTGCGAAATTACAAGCTGGTGGCGCAAAGTATGACTTAATCCAGCCGTCGGATTACATGGTTAAAACAATGGCGAAAATGGACTTATTAGCGCCGTTAGATAAAAAGAATATCCCGAATATCGAAAATATGGTTTCTAATTTCAAAACACCTGCGTTTGATCCAGAGAATAAATATTCTTTAGTGTACACTTGGGGTGTAACAGGGATTGCATACAATAAAAAGTATGTGAAAGAAGCACCTACAAGCTGGGCGGACTTATGGAATGAGAAATATAAAGGACATGTAACGTTACTGAACGATTCTCGTGAGGTATTAGGAGTGGGTCTTAAGAAGCACGGGTTCTCAAACAGTACGAAAGACGATGCACAATTAAAGACAGCAGCAGATGATTTAAAGAAGCTGCTTCCAAACTTATTAGCATTTGATACAGATAACATTAAACAAAAATTCATTACAGAAGATGCTTGGATCGGAACAGTTTGGTCTGGAGATGCAGCATTTATCGCAAAAGATAATAAAGATGTAGAATATGTTGTACCGAAAGAAGGCGGCACAATTTGGGCTGATACGTTAGCAATTCCAAAAGGTGCAAAACATAAAGAGCTTGCTGAGAAATTTATGAACTACTTACTAGATGAAAAAGTAAGTGTGAAAAACTACGAGTCAATTGGTTACAGTAATCCAAATGAAAAAGCTCATCCTCTTCATAGTAAAGAATACCGTGATAATCACATGATTTTCTTAACGAAAGAAGAGTTAGATCGTACAGAATGGCTTGTTGATGTAGACGATAAGTTAAAAGACTATGATCGTTACTGGACAGAGCTAAAAACAAAAGGTAAATAAGTAAGGAAATGCGGTTTCTAAAGTAGAAATCGCATTTTTTCATAGTAGGAGGAAATCGTTTGAATAAGAAGTTACATCAGTATGAGGTAATGTGTATCGGTTTGTTATTTGCTGTATTTGGTATTGTTGCTTGGCGCGTACATGCAGGTGGCGTTACAGTGATGGATACATATGTCCGTGGATTAGTAAGAGGGCTACAAACGGAAAGTTCTCTTATATTTTTCTCGTACTTTACAAAATTGGGATCAGCAATTGGGATAGTCGCTACGCTCGTCATAAGCTTGCTTGTTTTTTGGAAGAAGCGTTATTATGCTGCGATGATTGTATATCCAATGGGAATTTTAATAACACATCTTGTGAATAAAGGGATAAAAGAGATTGTAAAGAGAGAACGTCCGTCATTAAATGAAGCGCTAGATGCACTTGGATATAGTTTTCCTAGTGGACATGCAATGCTATCGATTATGACATTTGGATTTCTTACTTATATCATTGCTGCTAATTTGAAAAGCGTAGCTGGGAAATGTGTCACAACGATTTTGATGGGTATAGTAATTCTATCGATTGGATTAAGTAGAGTCATTTTAAATGTACATTACCCAACTGATATTTTAGCTGGTTACTGCGTAGGTGGTATTTTGTTAATTATCGCGATTTACTACCATCGTTTACTTACTGAGAGATTAGGGTTTAATAAAGAGAGATAGAAAAACGTCTGGAAAAACTATTATTATAGTTTTTCCAGACGTTTTTTGTTTATATCAAGATGTGATACAGTATAAGTGACAATTGAATTATTTAAAGTAGGTGAAAATGTGTGAAGACAAACGTACATAAAGTTGATAAGTGGGGGAAGTTAGGAGCCTTTTTGTATCAGTTTCGTTATACAGTAATTGTAGCGTTACTGTTGCTCGCAATCGCACTTGGGATTTTTGCTCCAAAGCTACCGGGAGTATTAGGTGGTGACGGTTTCCAAACGGAAGGCGACTATCAAAAAACAAAAGAAATTTTAGATCAAGATTTTAAGAAGTCTCAAGATACGCTTCTGCTCGTTTTTGAGAAAAATAAAGATGCTTCGCATGAGGAATTTAAAAAGCGAATAGATGAAATTGTAAAGAATGTTCAAGAGAAAGAGAGCTATGAATCTTTCCATCACCCAATCCAAAATAAAGAAATGCTACAAGATGACATCGGTTATGCGACAATTTTATTTTCCGGGAAAACAAATAAAGAAAGAATGGAAAAGACATTACAATTTGCTGATGAGATTGGGAAAGAAAGTAATGTAGCATTAAAAGTAACACCTACAGGATTCCCGAAAATTAATCAAGAGATTAATGAAAGAACGCAAAATGATTTAAAAGTAGCAGAAATGATTGGATTACCAATTGCGTTTCTTGTATTACTATTTTCGTTTGGTAGTCTTTTGGCATCAATTTTACCGATTTTGAATGGGGCGCTTAGTGTTATTAGTACGATGGGGATATTGTATTTCATCGGTGTTGATAAAGAACTATCTATTTTCGTGTTAAACGTTGCGCCGATGATTGGACTTGCATTATCTATTGATTTTGCGCTATTATTTGTGAACCGTTTTCGAGAGGAAGTTGCTAAACGAACGGTAAAAGAAGCGATAGCAATTACATATCAAACGGCAGGACGTGCGATTGTATTTTCAGGATTATGCGTATTTGTTGGGTTATCCGGTTTGTTTTTCTTTAAGATAGATTATATTCAATCTGTCGCGATTAGCGGAATGATTGTTGTCATTATGAGCATTTTATTCTCACTCACACTTCTTCCAGCACTATTATCGTTAATAGGTAAAAGAATATTAAAAAAGAATCAAGTAGCACATACGCCGGCAAAAGCATGGCGTAAATTTGCACAATTTGTGATGAAACATCCAATTGCAATGATTATTGTTGTTACAACATTTATTGTTATTTGCTTATTACCATTACGTACAGCGAATTTGCAGTTCCCTGGTGTTGAAGCTTTACCTGAAAAGAGTGATACAAGGATTGCATATGAAAAGTATGAAGAAGCATTTAATGAAACTTTCAAAACACACGCTGATGTTACGTTAGTTGTAGAGACGAAAAAAGATATGAAAGAAAAAGAAAGTCTACAAAAGATAGAAGAAGTCGTTCAAAAGTTAAAAGATGATAAGAAAGTACATGAAGTAAGAAGTTTATACGACGGGTTAACTGGAATGAAAGCAGATCAAGTTGTTGGAATATTGCAGTCGCCAGAATCAGCGAAACTAACTCCTGTATTTGAAGCATACACGCAAGGGAATAAGACGACGATAGAAATCTTTTTGAAAACAAAACCACGTACAGAGACTGCAAAACAGTGGGTACGTGACTTTAAAAAGAACTATAAAGAAACGGATGTTACGTATTATCTAGGCGGAATGACGACGTTTCAACAAGAATTAGAAGATGAAATTAAAGATAAAGTTGTAATTGGTATGTCTGTTATATTTGGATCGACCTTTGTTATATTATTATTTGCATTCCGATCTATACTCATTCCAATTAAGGCAATTGTTATGAATATACTTAGTTTAAGTGCAACCATTGGAATTGTTGTTTGGTTATTTGAAGGTGGTCATTTCGGTTTAGAAGCAAGTCCGGTTCTGTTTGTCTTACCAATCTTCATTTTTGGCCTCGTATTTGGGCTTAGTATGGATTATGAAGTATTTCTTATTTCACGTATTCATGAGCTCTATGAAGAAACAGGAGATAACGATCAAGCAACGTTAGAAGGGCTCGTTTCAACAAGTAGAATCATTACATCAGCTGCTTTAATAATGATTGTTGTAACTGGTGCATTCGCATTTACTGATATTTTACCAGTAAAGCAGATGGGTCTTGGCGTTGCATTAGCAATATTTCTTGATGCAACAATTATTCGTCTTATGCTCGTACCAAGCTTAATGAAGTTATTTGGAGACTGGAACTGGTGGTTACCATTTCGAAAAAAACGAGAAAAAGCATCGTAAAAAATGCTCATCAATATGATGAGCATTTTTTATGAATAGCAAAGCCTACATTTTGCAAATAGTATGTGATAAGAACATTACATAATAAGTAGGTGAAGGCAATGTTTCGTTATTTTAAGTTTAAGTTAAATGATACAGTACAGTTTGCCGAGAACGATGGGCATATGTATCGCATTGTCGGTTATCGGTTAGAAAAAGGATTTTATCCAAAAGATGAATGGACTCATATCATTTATGAACTACTTAGAGAATTTGATGGGTATACGATGGATGCAGAAGAGGAAGAACTTGTAAAGGTCGTTCAAGTAGAGGATGAGTATTACAAAATACAAGAAGTATCAGGTTATCGCTATCCAGTAAAAATGAAACAAAAACAACAAGTGATGAAAATAGAAAAGATGGACGATTTATTAGATGCTTACAATGATTATAAAAGGTTGGCGGATTTCTTTAAAGATTTATCGTATGAACAAAAAGCTGAAGAAGTATTATTAGAAATGAAAAGACTTAGAGCTTGAGGGGCAGTCTATTATAAGACTGTCCTCTATTTTTGACAGTGCATCAAAGTGTGTTTTCCGTTACAATGAGAGAATCAATAGAAATAAGGTGATAAACAGTATGGAAACAAAGAAAAAGGGCGAATGGTGTGAAATTATCGTTCCAGCTAAATGGAATGGTATAAGTATTGAATCGGTATTAAAAGTAGAATGGGAAATACCGAAAAAGCTATTACATCAGCTTCGTATGGAAAAAGGTGTTACGGTTAACGGGGAACAAAGAAGATGGAATGAGCTTTTAAAAGAGAACGATAAGTTACAAGTCTATATGTTTGCGGAGGAAGAGTACGGTGTAGATCCAGAATATGGTGAATTACATGTAGTATACGAAGATGATCACGTACTTATCGTAAATAAACCAGAGCAAATGGACACACACCCTGCTGAAAAAGGTGGAACCGGGACGCTTGCAAATCTTGTTGCTTTTCATTTTCAAATGCAAGGTTTAGAGACGAAGGTGCGTCATATTCATCGTTTAGATAAAGATACGACAGGTGGTGTCGTGTTTGCTAAGCATAGAATTGCTGGTGCAATTATGGATCGTCTATTAATGGAAAGAAAAATTAAAAGAACGTACGCAGCGCTCGTTGAAGGGAAAGTAAAGAAGAAACAAGGAAAGATTGATGCTGCTATCGGAAGGGACCGCCATCATGCTACAAGGCGTCGTATTTCTCCAAAAGGTGACCAAGCTATCACATATTATAAAGTAGAAAAGTATTTTAAGAAGCAAAACACGACTTTCGTAACGTTACAATTAGAAACGGGTAGAACACATCAAATTCGTGTTCATATGAGTCATAATGGTAATCCACTAGTTGGGGATGTATTATATGGTGGACAAACAAAATATATGTCCAGTCAAGCATTGCATGCGATGAAGATAAATTTCTTGCATCCAATTACGAAAGAAGCAATTGAAGTTGATGTGCCGTTTCCTACAAATTTAAATAAAAAAATAAAAGAATTTCAAAAAGAAAATGCGTAAAGTATAAGTTTTAACTTGAAAAAAGTAGATTTTTGCAGGGATTTCTCTAAAAGAAGCGAAGCCGTTAAGAGAAAAGAGAGGTGAGAATCACTTGATCAAATATAAGTATGTACTTGGAATATTTTTCGCTTGTCTTTTACTTACTCTATTTCTCTATCCCTATTTACCAAATCGTATGGCAGTACATTGGAATGTAAATGGTGAGCCAAACGAGTTTATGAGTAAACAAGTTGTTGTAGCATTTATTCCTTGTTTTATTATTTTTTCATATGGATTTTTGTATATTATTTCACATAATATATTTAAGTTTAATGAAAGAGAGCATGGTATTATAGGCGGATTTATAAAGAAAATTACGTTATTTATGTTGTTTATTCATATGCTTATCCTCTTTATTAATTTTGGGGATTTGATATCCTTTCAAACAGGATTAACGATTGGGATTAGTATGTTTCTTTTTATGCTGAGTAAAGAATTTAAGAAAATAAAAGGCAAAGAAAAAGATCCAATTAAATTACAAAAAATTCGTTTAGTAAGTAGACGAATTTTTCAAGTGATGGCATGTGGCATATTGTTTTCATTGTTTTTGAACTTAGAGTGGGGATTTTATGTATTGCTTAGTGTAATAAGCTGTGGATCTATGTTGTTTATGTTATATATTTTCTATTCATACATAATAGAAAGCTATGAAACTTAAAAAAGAGTCTTCTCATGGGAAGACTCTTTTAATCTATTTATTTCGTAATAAATTGTTGTGTCCAGTAGTTGCCGCTTTCTACATAGCCAACACCGATGTGAGTGAAGCCGTTATTTAAGATGTTTGCACGGTGTCCAGCGCTGTTCATCCAAGCTTGTACTACTTCTTCAGGTGTACGTTGGCCTTGAGCGATGTTTTCACCTGCAGATGTATAAGAAATACCAAATTTCTTCATCATATCAAACGGAGATCCGTATGTAGGACTGTTATGATCAAAGTAGTTGTTTTTTTGCATATCTTCAGACTTAATACGTGCTACTTTACTTAATTCAGTATCAATTTTTAGTGCTGGTAAGCCTTGTTTTGCACGCTCAGCGTTTGTTAATTCAACAACACGTTGTTCGAACTCGCTTAAAGATTTTGCTTCTTCAGCAGGCTTTTGCTCAGCTGGTTTTTGTTCAGCAGGTTTTTGAGTATTGTTGTTTTCAGCAGGTTTTTGAGCTTCTGGTTTTTGAACTTCTTCAGCAGGCTTTTGCTCGGCTGGTTTTTGTTCAACTGGCTTTTGAGTTTCTGGCTTAGCTGTTGGTTGCTCAGTTACAACATTTTCAGTAGGTTGTTGACCAGGAATGAAGCAGTTTGGTTGGAAGTTTCCTTGTTGCCATTGTGCTAATGATTCAACTCCCATAGATTGTAAGAATGCTTGTAATTCTTGTTGGCTCATTTGTTTCATCATCACTTTTGAATGCTGAATATTTTGAACCTTTAAGTTAGATGGTTGTACTGTTGCAGCTTGTGCATCTAGAGAAGATACTCCTAAAGTAAGAGCTGTTGCAGCAGCTACAGATAATAAAACACGCTTTTTCATGATGTGTGTCCCCCTATATAAAGTTTTAATTTGTTTTCACACGATTTGTTTTTGACAGCCTGTCTGACTGACAAATTCATCGTAGCATACAATTTGCGAGAAAAAAGATGGAAAAAAATTCATATACTTTAAAATTACCTAATTTATCCTAAGAGAAGGAGGGAGCAAAAATAAGAGAAATATAGAGTATAAAAGGAATTTATAGTGTTTTTATACTTGGTTTTAAGAGGGGGTTTTTGGATAAAGTTACCTAAATAGAAAATGAAGAATCCTATTGTATCAATGGTTTGAGCGATTTTTTGAGGAATATAATGGATTGATTTTTACAAAACTGTAATGTTTCTGTTGTTCTTTTTTATAATAAAGTAACATATTTTTAATGTTGTAGCAGACAAAAAAGCGGCTATCTCTTTACATAGACGAAGGAGATAGCCGTTTTCCTATTATTACGTATGTTACGAGTTATTACGAGTTAGTTTCAATTGCTTCTAATAATAAATCCACAATGTGAATTCCTCTTATCTTATGAGAAAGCCCTTCTCGCTCAATACCCAATTTCATTTGTAATAAACAACCTGGATTTGCAGTAACAATGGTTGCTGCTTCTGTTTCATGCACACGGTCCATTTTGTAATCTAGAAATTCCATTGATAACTCTGAATGAACAATATTGTAAATACCAGCAGAGCCACAGCAACGATCGGCATCTTTCATTTCTCGATATGTTGCACCTTGGATAGCCTCTAGTAACATACGAGGTTCAGAAGATGTGCGCATAACATTGCGTAAATGACAAGAGTCTTGATACGTAATAACTTGCGGCGTGAGTCGTAAGTCAGTTCGCTTATGGAAGTCTAGTTCTACTAGTATAGCAGTAATATCTTTAATCTTAGAAACAAACTGCTTAGCACGTTCAGCCCAATCCGGATCATCCTTTAAAAGATAATCATAGTCTACGAGGTAAGCTCCGCAACCACCTGCATTCGTAATAATATAGTCGATGTTTAAGTCTTCGAATGCTTTTATATTGCGCTTTGCTAATTCTTTTGCTCCACTCTTTTCACCAGCATGTCCATGCAATGCACCGCAGCAACTTTGTGTTTTCGGAATAACGATATCACAACCAGCTAATTGAAGAAGTTTCATCGTTGCGTTATTTGTTTCTAAAAACATCGTATCCATTAAGCAGCCTGTGAAGAATGCAACTTGTTTTTTCTTTGTACTTTCTGCAGGTAAAAATGAAGGACGATCTTTCATCGCTTTCATTTTAGGGACTTTTGGTAAAACGAGATCCATCGTTGCAAGTGTTTCGGGGAATAACTTCATAATCCCTGTTTTATGTGTTAGCGTTTGTAAACCAGAACGTTGATAAAATCCGATTAGTCCAGTTAATGTTCTCATTCGATTTTGATGGGGGAATAATCCTTCAAAAACGACTTTTCGAACAGCTTTCACTGGCACCGAGAATTTTTTATTTTGATTAATAATATCACGAGCTTCTTCTAATAAATGCCCATAATTTACACCAGATGGACAAACAGGCTCACAAGCACGGCAACCAAGACAAACGTTTAATGTATTCTCAACATCTTCATCTGGTTCGATTAAACCATCGACGACAGCTTTCATTAATGCGATACGTCCGCGCGGTGAATGTGACTCTTTATATCCGGATTGAATGTAGGTAGGACAAGTAGGTAAACAAAAACCGCATCGCATACAGTTTAGTAATTCATCTTCACTTAATCGTTCTTTAAATTCTTTTTGAATATTTTCTTTATTCAATGTCGTCATCGCTCAACCACCACTCTTTTTCGGGTGTCTTTCGCGAACATTTTTCCAGGATTCATAATGTTATTTGGATCGAAAGCTTGCTTTATTTCTTGCATAGCTGCAATACCTTCCTTACCTAATTTCATTTCTAAATATGGAGCTTTCATCGCACCAACACCATGTTCACCAGTAATTGTGCCACCAAGTTCAATTGCTTTCGCAAATATTTCAGCAAAAGCTTGTTCAGCTCGGTGCATTTCTTCTGCATTACGAGCGTCTGTCATACAAGTTGGATGTAAGTTACCATCACCAGCGTGTCCAAACGTACAAATAGGAATATTATATTTTTTTGCAATGGTATTAATAGCTTCAACCATTGGAGCTATTTGTGAACGTGGTACAGTTGCATCTTCTAATATTGTAGTAGGTTTTAATCGTGCGAGCGCTGATAGGGCACTACGGCGAGCGGTACGAAGCGCATCTGCTTCCGTCTCATCTTTTGCAACGCGAACATCAACTGCATTCATAGAGTGACAAACGTTAGCCATTTTTTCAATATCTCGATTGACTACTTCGGGTGGACCGTCTTGTTCGATTAATAAAATTGCTTTTACATCTGTAGGTAAACCGATTTGTGCAAACTCTTCTACTACTTCAATTGTCGGTTGGTCTAAAAACTCCAGTGTTGCTGGAATGATTTTATTTGCAATAATAGAAGAAACAGCACGTGCAGCTTCATTAATATCTTCATATAATGCAAGCATTGTTTTCTTTGTTTCAGGCATAGGAACAAGTTTTAATATGGCTTCTGTTACCACGCCAAGTGTTCCTTCAGAACCGATAAATAAACGAGTTAAATCGTAACCAGCTACATCTTTTGCTAATTTACCACCAGTGCGAATAATATCACCATTTGGTAAGACAAGTTCAAGCCCCATTACATAATCACGTGTTACGCCATATTTCAAACCGCGTAATCCACCTGAGTTTTCATTAATATTACCGCCGATTGTAGAAATTTTCATCGAGCTTGGATCTGGTGGATAAAATAAACCTTTTTCTTCTACCGCTTTAATAATATCAAGTGTAATGACACCAGCTTGTACAGTAATTGTTAAGTTTTCTTCATCAATTTCTAAAATATTGTTCATATGGCGGAAAATAAGGACGATACCGCCTTCAAGTGGACATGTTCCTGCGCAAAGATTTGTTCCAGACCCGCGCACATACACAGGAATTTTGTGAGTGTTACATACTTTTAACACTTCAGCTACTTCATTTGTATTACGAGGAGCAATGACTGCATCAGGCATTGCTTGGAAGTTTGGAGTGGCATCATAACTATAAGTTAAACGCCCCATATTGGATGTATCTACATTATCTTCGCCAACAATAGATACGAATGAATGAATAATTTGTTTTTCTAACATTGGAAATCCCCCTCAAACTGTTAACGTGTTTAGTTATAATAAACAACGTGGTAACAGTGCTTTCATTATAATGATAAAAAAGTCGAGGGATTCTTTCTATGTATAATCATCTAAAGATTAATCTGTTTTATCGTTCTTTTTTGTATGATTATCTAATAGGAGGAGTGCGAAGTATAAAACGTTTAAGTCTTTGAATTGTTTTGGATCAAGTCCTGTATGTTCTTCAATCTTTTTTAGCCTATAATGTAAGGTGTTAATGTGTATATGTAATTGTTTAGCTGTCTGTTTATAAGATTGGTTATAATCGATAAATAAGCGTAAAGTGTGCATAAGCTCAGGAGATGATAGTAAGCTTTCGATGGTACGCTCTAGAAATTGTTCACGCGTTTCGGCAGAAATATCTTGTAAACACATTTCTAAACGTAAATCTTCATTAAATACAATTTTTTTCGTTTCCAATGATACAGAAAGAGCACGTAATGCTTGTTCGTAACATATGTTCATATTGTTTGGGGTAACTGTTTGCCCAATCCCGATATATAAAGGAATAGAAAATAAAGCTTCGCAGTCTTGTTTTAACCGTTTTAAAAACTGATAAGTTTGTTCTTTGGAGCTCATCGCTGTAAATAAAATAAAACGATCATTTCCCCAGCGAACAAATAGATGCTCTTTTGTTAAAATATTTCGTACATGTTGCCATATTTTACGCTGGAGCATTGTGTCATTTTTGCCAATAGAAAACAAAACAAGTTGTTTTTTCTTATATAAATCAATGCCAAGTGTTTTGGCACGATCAAGAAAACTCGGGGACCACTCTGTATTTTGAAGCCAATCAAAGACAAAAGCTTCATAAGAACGGTGCTCAAGTTCTAATTGCTCTAAAAAGTAGTTTTCATGAATTAATAATTCGGTCATCTTACGCAATATTTCTCCGTAGCGTGAAATATTTTCAGGTTCTCCGGTAATCCCAATGACACCAATTACTTCATCATGAAATAATAGAGGAAGATTCATCCCAGCCTTTACACCTTGCAATCGCCTTTCATCTTCTTTTGTAATGATGACGGTTTTCTTTTGTTTAGCGCAGCGGAGTGCACCTTCATGAAATTGGCCAATTCTTTCTGTATCTGTACTTGCGATAATAACGCCTTCTATATTAATGATAATTATATTTTCTGTAATTAGTCTGCGTACTTCTCGTACAATTTTATTCGCTAAATCAGGAAATAGCATAATTGACACACCTCAAATTCTATTTGTTGTACATTATATATGTAAATTGAGTAAGAAAGGGGAATTTCACACTTTCCACACATTTATTTGTTATTTTACAATTATAACGAAATCATCTGAAGATGGAGGGAATCTTTTGAGAAAGTATGTTTTTCTTCTCTGTTTTTTATTTCTATTAGTAGGGTGTCAAGGAAGTTCATATACACCAATTGCTAAAGATAAAAATGTTATTATAACTACGAATATAAAAGAAGGCAGTATTAGTTTTATTGATAAAAAAGATAAAAAGTTAATTACGACATGGGAACTAAATGAGCCAATGGCTGGAATCACACTGCTTCCAAATGGCGATGAAATACTTGTATACGGTAAGCAATTAGAATATATGTATGTATATTCACTAGCGGAAGGAAGGCAAGTGGGAAAATATAAAACTGGAAAGGGCATTGTAAATGTGGTCGTATCAGCAGATAAAAAACAATTATTTGCTGCTGATCAAAATGTTCAAAAGGTAAGGTTCTTTACGATAAATGGGAAAGAGACAGGAAATGTTTCAACAGGAAAAGGGCCTATAACGATGGTAGAGTATCAGAATCGGTTATCTGTACTAAACTTTTATGATACGAAACTAACGACAATTGATACGAAGAAAAAAGAAGTTGTTCAATCCTTTATGATTCCGCCAGCATCAACAGGAGCGACGATTAGTCCTGATGGGAAAGAAATATGGATTGGCGGGCATGGTGATGGAAATCAAGTGAATGAGAAAGTATTAGTGTATTCTTTACAGAGCGGTGAAATGGTACGTTCTTTACACGCTCCATTTATGCCTGTGAACATAACGAAAGATAATAAGTACGTATATGCATTAAGCCACGGTTCGAATATGCTTAGAAAATTTGATATTAGTACGTATAAAGAGGTAGCTTCCGTTGAAATAGGCTCAAATCCATTTGCATTTTTGAAAAGCGGAGCAGAAGGATATGTAGCAAGTTATGATAGTGATGAAGTGTGCGTCATGGATATGAAGAGTATGAAAATAAAACAAACAATTAAAGTCGGAAAAGGACCGTTTCAACTCATAGAGAGGGAAGGGAAGGACAATGAATAAATATAGAGTGCTAGTTGTAGATGATGAAAGTGATATGAGGCAGCTTGTTGGAATGTATTTGGATAACTTTGGATATGAGTGGGGAGAAGCTGAAAACGGAAAAGAGGCTCTTAAAAAACTAGAAACGGATCATTATGATTTCGTTGTATTAGATATAATGATGCCAGAAATGGATGGACTTTCAGTTTGTAAAGAAATTAGAAAAACGTCAGATGTGCCGATTATATTTTTAACCGCAAAAGGTGAAGAGTGGAATAGGGTGAATGGCTTACGTATGGGAGCAGATGATTATATTGTAAAACCGTTTAGTCCTGGTGAATTGGTTGCCCGTATGGAAGCTGTACTAAGAAGATATACAAAGCAAGAACAGCAAGAAGAGATTCAATTTGGACCAATTCTTATCAATGAAAAAAGCAGACGAATTGAGGCGAATGGTGAGTCGATTTCTCTTACTGTAAAAGAGTTTGATTTACTATATTTTCTTTGTCAGCATACAGGACAAGTATTTAGCCGGGAGCAATTACTTGAAAAGGTATGGGGATATGATTATGCCGGAAGTACAAGAACAGTAGATACGCACGTGAAAACGATGCGCTTGAAGCTTGGAGAAAGTGGAAACTACATTCAAACTGTTTGGGGTGTAGGCTATAAATTTGAGGTGTAACATATGTTTACGATGGTACAAAAACTTTGGCTTACAGTAGTATGTGCAGTATGTGTAACAGTGTCCTTTCTTTATTTCGTATCTTTATACTCGTATGAAAAGTTATACGTTGATAATTTAAAAACTTCGTTAGTAATGGAAGGGAAAAATCTTGCTGCTCAATATGATAAGCGTGAAGGAATATCAACTTTTGAAGAGAAAGTAAGATCGTTTGATCAAATATCTAGTTCAGACGTTATTTTCGTATCTAATCCGCGTGATTTAAGCGCATGTTTGCCTTTTGATGTGCATCATCATTCTCTTATAAGTGAAGGAGATAGGCAAACGCTATTAGATGGGAAAACTGTGACAAAAATAGGATATGAAGAACATTTTGACCGTAATATTATGGGGGTTGTCATTCCTGTATTGGAAAATAAAAAATTAGTCGGAATTGTCTATTCGTATATTCCTTTAAAAAGTATAAAAGATTTAATCTATGATATGGGTCTTATTTTAGCACCGTTAGCAATTGCTATGATTTTAATTACGATATGGGTTGGAAGAAAAATTATAATTGCAATTACGAAGCCACTTTCGCAAATGGAGCGGGTTGCAAATCATTTGGCTACGGGAGATTTTTCGGAGCGGATTACAGTTTCTTCAGAGGATGAAATTGGACGATTAGGAAAAGCATTTAATAAAATGGCAAATTCATTAGAAACAGAAGATGTAAAGCGTAAGGAATTTTTAGCAAATGTTTCGCATGAACTTAGAACACCACTTAGTTATATAAAAGGGTATAGCGAGGCTATTTTAGATGGTGTTGCAAAGGGAGCTCAGCAGGAAAAAGTAACGCAGCTAATTCATAAAGAAGCAGGTCGTATGCAGCGTCTCGTTCATGACTTGTTAGACTTAGCACAATTAGAAGGTGAGCACTTTCCGTTAAAGAAGCAACCTATCGTTTTTTCACAGCTGATTGAAGACGTATTAGATACGTATGAGATTAAGTTTATAGAAAAGGAAATTCATATTTCAACCAATTTAAATCCAGAGGTCATTGTCATGATTGATGAGGATCGTATGCAACAAGTGCTTCATAATGTGTTAGATAATGCGATACGATATACAAATCAAAAAGGAAATATCGTTATAACTTTAGAGCAAATCGATGATTACTGTGAATTAAAAATAAAAGATACAGGAATTGGCATTGATATAGAGCATTTGGAGAATCTTGGGGAACGCTTTTACAGAGTTGATAAAGCGAGAAGTCGTCAACATGGTGGAACAGGTTTAGGCCTTGCTATTGTGAAACAAATTGTTCATATACATGGTGGACAGTGGAAAATTGAAAGTGAAAAAGATAAGGGAACAACGGTTATTATTAAACTGAATGTACAGGATGAGGGGGGCATGTTCTAATTTTTAGGGCATGTTCTTTATATTGAAGAAAATATTTATCCCGCTATTCGCCGGTCAGTAAGACCCTCACCTCAAAATTCAGCGGAAGCAAAGAAGTTAGGTGGAGGCACTGCTGCCCGTAAAAGCCCGATTGGTGAGGGCTAATAATCAGTGGGGGATGAACAAAACCCTCACTGATTAAAGTTTCACTTTATACGTAAAAATATAAATTAATATGTAATAAATATCGAAAATTTGACTATTTTATGAACAAAACATTTGTACTTCTTATCAATTCGGTCTAAAATAGTTATGATGCAAAGTTCTTATAAATCGTTTCAATTGTTGTTTGGAAGATACTGAGGTGATTTAACTGGAGTACAAATCTATTAAACCGAAAAAAATTTACGAAGAAGTATCTGAAGCTATTTTAACAATGATTAAAAATGGTACGTTAAAACCTGGTGACAAACTACTCCCTGTGCATCAATTAGCTGAGCAGTTTCAAGTTGGCAGATCTGCTGTTCGTGAAGCGCTAAGTGCGCTAAGAGCGATGGGCTTAATTGAGATGAAACAAGGAGAAGGTACATATGTGAAGAACTTCGATTCTTCTTCATTAACGAAATCATTAAACAATAGATTATTAATGAAGAAAGAAGATATTTTGAATTTATTAGAAGTACGAAAGGTGCTTGAAGTGGGGGCAGTTCGAGTAGCGGCGGCAAAACGTACGGAAGATAATTTACAAAATATGAAACATTGGTTAGATGAAATGGCAAAGAGCATTGGAGATGAAAAGGCTGGCGAAAAAGCCGATTTTCAATTTCATATGGGAATTGCAGAGTCTTCGCATAATAGCATTTTGCTTGAACTCATGAATCATGTTTCAGAGATGATTGCTGAAACGATTGGTGAATCAAGACGCATTATTTTATATGGTGAACAAACGACATCAGAACGACTTATAGAAGAGCATCAAGTTATATATGATGCGGTGTTAAAACAAGATGTAGAATTAGCGCAGCAAGCAATGCTAGATCACTTAACAAATGTAGAACATATTGTCACAGGTAAAAACGATATAAATTCGTAATTTAATCTTTTAAAAATTTAATTTTCTGATAAAATAGAGAAAGATTAAGTAAGCGTTTTCTTTAGAAGAGGGAGAGGATAGGCCATGGTTGAGCCTATTTCTTCTCTGCTTAGTCATCTGATGACCATATGTTTGTTGGTGAAGTTGTAAAAAGGGGGAGTAATAGTTATGAAAGTTACTTTATTTGTTACTTGTTTAGTCGATATGTTTGAAACAAATGTCGGTAAAGCAACGGTTGAAGTGTTGGAGCGTTTAGGTTGTGAAATTGAATTTCCAGAAGCGCAAGTTTGTTGTGGTCAGCCTGCTTATAATAGCGGCCATGTAGAAGCAGCAAAAGAAGCAATGAAACATATGATTGAAACTTTCGAAGATGCAGAATATATTGTTACGCCATCTGGTTCTTGTGCGACAATGTTTCATGAGTATCCACATGTTTTCAAAGATGATCCAAAGTGGGCTAAACGTGCACAAAAAGTTGCTGATAAAACTTATGAATTTACACAGTTTATTGTGGATGTTTTAAAGGTTACTGATGTTGGTGCAAGTTTACCAGGGGTCGCTACTATTCATAAATCATGTCATATGACACGTATGCTTGGAATAAAAGAAGCACCAGGAATTTTATTATCAAATGTAAAAGGATTAACTGTGAGAGATTTGCCAAACGTGCAAAATTGTTGCGGGTTTGGGGGAACGTTTTCAGTTAAGATGACTCCAATTTCTGAGCAAATGGTAGACGAAAAAGTAGATAGTGTAATGGAAACAGGTGCAGATTATTTAATCGGTGCAGATTGTGGGTGTTTGTTAAACATTGGCGGACGTATTGAGCGTTTAGGAAAAGAAGTAAAAGTAATGCATATTGCTGAGGTACTGAATAGTCGCTCATGAAGGGGGAACATAAGCTATGTCTATGAAAATCAGTGAGAAAAAATTTAATGATCGCGTTGGTGATGGAATTCAAGATTCGTTTATGCGCGGAGCAGTATCTTCTGCACAAACGCGTTTATATACGAATCGCTTAAAAGCCGCAGATGAACTAGGAAACTGGGAAGAGTGGCGTGAACTAGGTGAACAAATTCGTCAACATACGTTAGAAAATCTTGATTATTACTTAATGCAGTTAAGTGAAAATGTATCAAAAAGAGGCGGACACGTGTACTTTGCGAAAACGAAAGAGGAAGCAGCAAAGTATATTCAAGACGTTGCAAAAAAGAAGCAGGCAAAAAAGATAGTAAAATCAAAGTCGATGGTAACAGAAGAAATCAGTATGAACCATGCGCTTGAAGAGATTGGCTGTGAAGTGTTAGAGAGTGACTTAGGAGAGTATATCTTGCAAGTAGATAACGATCCACCTTCACATATTATTGCACCTGCACTTCATAAAAATAGAACGCAAATTCGCGATGTATTTAAAGAAAAGCTAGGCTATGAAAATTCTGATGACCCGTATGAAATGACAAAGTTTGTTCGTAAACAACTTCGTGAGAAATTTATGGATGCAGAAATTGGTGTAACTGGTTGTAACTTTGCTGTTGCAAATACTGGCTCTCTTTGTTTAGTAACGAATGAAGGTAATGCAGATCTTGTTATGTCAATTCCTAAAACACAAATAGCGGTAATGGGTATGGAACGTATGGTTCCGACAATGGAAGAATTAGATGTTTTAGTTGGTTTACTATGTCGTAGTGCAGTAGGTCAAAAATTAACAAGTTATGTAACAGTAGCGGGGCCAATTCAAGAAGAGGAAGTTGATGGACCTGAAGAATTTCATTTAGTTGTTGTTGATAATGGTCGCTCTCAAATTCTTGGATCTGAATTCCGTTCAGTATTACAATGTATTCGTTGCGCTGCTTGTGTTAATGTATGTCCTGTATATCGTCACGTTGGTGGACATTCATATGGATCGATTTACTCAGGACCAATCGGTGCGGTATTAACACCGCTTCTAGGTGGATATGATGATTACAAAGAGCTTCCTTATGCATCTAGTTTATGCGGAGCATGTACAGAAGCTTGTCCAGTAAAAATTCCATTGCATGATTTATTATTAAAACATCGTCAAGTCATCGTTGAGCAAGAAGGTCGTGCACCACTTGCAGAAAAACTGGCTATGAAAATGTTTAGTATGGGTGCTTCTTCAGCTGCTTTATATAAAATGGGTTCAAAAATGGCACCAGCGGCAATGAGTCCATTTACATCTGGTAATCGTGTATCAAAAGGTGTTGGACCACTTAAAAACTGGACGGATATTCGTGAATTCCCAGCTCCAAGTAAAGAACGATTCCGTGATTGGTATAAAGATCATAAGAAAGGCGGGGATAAATAATGACAGGATTAATTCAAAACCGTGATGCCTTTCTAGATAACATTGCAAAAGAACTTGGGCGCGCGCGTAAAACAGAAGGTGTAGAGCGTCCAGTATGGAAAAGTAATGTGAATATAGAAACGTTAAAAGATTATTCACAAGAAGAATTACTAGAAGTGTTTAAAGAGCAATGTACAAACATTCATACAACTGTAGTAGAAACGACAAACGACCGTTTAGGTGAAGACCTTCAAAAAGTAATCATGGAAAACGGCGGGGGACCTATTTTATTATCAGCAGATGCGCGTTTTGATGCATATGGTTTAACATCTTTATTTAAAGAAGAACTTCCAAAACGAGATGTTGAAGTAAATGTATGGGATCCAGAGAGAAAAGACGAAAATATGCGTTTAGCTGAAAAAGCGAATATTGGTATTGCATTTAGTGATTATACATTAGCTGAATCGGGTACAATTGTTGTACAAAGTCATAAAGGTCAAGGGCGTTCTTTACACTTTTTACCGACTGTATATTTTGCTATTATTCCACGTGAAACACTTGTGCCTCGTATTACACAAGCAGTTCAGGATATGAACTCACGCGTAGAAAATGGGGAGACAGCGGCATCTTGTATTAACTTTATTACAGGGCCAAGTAACTCGGCTGACATCGAGATGAATCTTGTTGTCGGAGTACATGGACCATTAAAAGCAGTTTATTTCATCGTATAAAAGAGGGGAAAGCAGGCCAGGAAATGGCCTGCTTTTTAGTAGAATAAAGGATAATATGAAGTAGAAGTTCTCTCCTTTTTTTGCTATGTTTTTTGGGAAAGGAGAGGAAGGGATGTTCACTTATTTATATGCACTGTTAGCAGGGATGGTGTTTGGTTCTTTTTTTATGCTAGTTGCGATGAGGGTTCCATTAGGTGCTTCTATTATTACCCCGCGTTCACATTGTGATTATTGCAAATATGTGCTAAGGACAAAAGAACTAATCCCCATCATTTCATTTTATATACAAAGAGGCTGTTGTACGAATTGTAAGAGGAAAATTCCAATTATGTATGTAGCATTTGAATGTATAACAGGAGGTATATTTCTTCTTACAGTGTATATGATTGGAATAGAACGAGAGCTTATTATTATTTTATCCCTTTTTTCGCTACTTCTTATTATTTCAGTTACAGATTACTTATATATGTTAATTCCTGATTGTATTTTAATTTCGTTTGCCTTTTTACTCATTCTCGAAAGTGTTTTTGTACAATTAGTTACTTGGACAGATAGTATAGCTGGTAGTGGTGTTATATTTATTTTGTTATATTGCATGCAAAAGATATATCCAGAAGGGATTGGCGGAGGAGATATAAAACTACTTTCGTTACTTGGATTTATAGTAGGAGTGAAAGGAGTTTTTATCGTTTTATTTTTAGCATCTTGTTTTAGTCTTTGTTTTTTCGGGATTGGTATCGGATTAAAACGTATAGAAGTACGAAAGCCAATTCCATTTGGTCCTTTTATTAGTCTCGGGGCAATATGTTATGTATTGGCCGCATATTCAAATTAGAGAGGGAATCGAAAATGAACGTATATATGGATGATCAAAGAAGTTGCCCGTTCGGGTATGTGCCCGCAACTACAGTAGAATGTGCTTTGCAAATGGTTCGGGATTATGATGTGAATATTCTTTCTCTTGATTTTAATATGGGATGGGGAGCGAAAAATGGACTAGATTTTGTAGAAGCTTTTTGTACAGAGGGGTTATATGTAAATGAAATTCACTTTCATACGAATGATGTCATTGGTATGCACAAGATGAAACAGAGAATGGATAAGGGAAAGGAAGAAGGAGAAATTACTCCTCACCTTGTTGTTAAATACGTGGGTAGCTAAAAACTCCAAAGTAAAACTTTGGAGTTTTTAATGTTTCATATGGGCTTGTAAAGGAATAATCTCTTCTTGTTGAGCTGTTGCGATTTCAGTTTCTTCCTGTTGAACTTCAGGCGTTTTCTTTGTTAAGTAGTGGTATACCATACCGACAAATACTGATCCGCCAATAATGTTACCAATTGTAACAGGAATTAAGTTATGAATAGCACCTGAAAAAGAAATTGTCTCAGGATGCGGTGAAACTAAAGATAAAGCAAAGAGTGATAAGTTTGCAATACTATGTTCGTAACCAGATAAGAAGAATGTGAAAACAAGTAGCATCATCACCATTATTTTTGCTGTGTCACCTTTAACCTGAGAAGGTAAGAAGCAAGCAAGACATACGAGCCAGTTACATAAAATGGCTTTAAAGAATAACTGCATCGTAGGTGTATTCATCTTTCCTTCAACGACTTTACTCATTAAGTGACCGTGATCAATTGCTTCAAAAATTCCAGTTGCGTAAAATAGTAAGGCAAAGAATAATGCGCCGGCTAAGTTACCTGCATAACAAGCAACCCAGTTACGAAGTGTATCAGAAATCGTTGTTTCTTTTCTTAAAGTTGCGACAGTAAAGTACATTGTGTTCCCAGTAAACAATTCAGCACCACCATATATAATAAGTACGAGAGCAATCCCGAAAAACATAGAGGCAGATAAATAAGTTGCTGGTGAATCTGCAATGTGAAAAAAGTTACCTAATTTAAAACATAGTACAATAATAAAACCGATATAAATACCAGCAAGTGCAGCACGAATGAAATATTGCATTGGGTTTGTATCTAGTATTTTCTTTTTGCTTTTAGCCAGTTTGACAACATAATCTAGTCCTTGTTCTAGCATGAGTAATACGCTCCTTTAGTAAATCTTCTATAAATACTCCTTATATGAATAAAGTACATGGAATTGTTCCTACTTTCAATGAGTTTGTGCAATGTTTCACAAAAAGGACATACATACATTAAGAAAACGTTTACAAAAGATAGTATAATGGAATTTTTTCTGGACATTGCGAGGAAGAAAGGAAAAAGAAAAAGCGCTGTAATTACAGCGCTTTTTCGTCTAAATTCTTTTCCACTTTTACTTCTACTTCTTTTGAGAAGAACCAACCACCAACTGCGATTCCGACTAATACAATCCAGAATGTAAGCTTCCACGGAGTGGATTCTGGGAATGAATGTGGAATTACATTTAATGCAGGGTGTGCTAATGTATAAACTGCTAGCTTCACACCAACCCAACCTACAATTAAGAATGCTGCAGTTTCAAGCCCTGGTTTACGTTTTAAGATTTGTACGAAAGCAGTTGCTGCAAATCGCATAATGATTAATCCGATAAGTCCACCTACAAAGATAACAACGAATTGCCCAGTATCAAGACTACCAATTGTACCTAGTCCTGTTTTTGGTAAAGTCATTGCTAGTGCAACAGCAGCTAAAATTGAATCAACTGCGAAGGCGATATCAGCAACCTCAACTTTAAATACAGTCCACCAAAAGTTCTCTTGTTTTTTCTTTGCTTCTTTTTCTTCTGTTTCTTCATCTGTATTCTTTTTAACATATGTTTTAAATAAGTGATTACCAGCGATAAACATAAGGTAGATGGCACCGATTGCTTGCACTTGCCATACATCGACTAAGAACGAAATCATAAATAACGATCCAAATCGGAAAACGAATGCCCCCGCTAATCCGTAAAATAGTGCTTTCTTTCGTTTTTCTTCTGGTAAATGTTTTACCATAATTGCAAGAACAAGAGCGTTATCAGCCGCTAAAATCCCTTCAAGTGCAATTAGGATGAGTAATACCCAACCATACTCCAATAATAATGATACATCCATGTACATTCTCCTCTCATCTCTATAACTTCTAAATAAGTGAAGAATTTCCCCACTATTTAGTTTCCCCATACTCCTGCCTATTAATTTTGGAAGAATCTGGAAATGAATGCAAAAAAGACCTCTGCCGTTAATAGGCAAAGGTCTTGCTAGACATATGTAATAAAAATGCCAACAAAGCCGGAAGAACTAAGTTCTACGTAATGACGACTTTGTTTCCAAGATATATTCTTGGACGCTACTCCCCTTTGGAGATATGTTATTGTATTCTCATTATATGGATAATTTATACGGTTGTCAACCTGTTAAAATATCTTCATTCGGATATTTTATTTTTCGGTTCTTTTTACGAGCAAATGAAAATGCCAATGTTAAAGGACCCATTTTCCCAAAAAACATCATAAAAATAATAATCGTTTTTCCAATTATAGTTAAGTGGGGTGTTAAGTTCATACTGAGGCCAACAGTCCCAAATGCTGAAAATACTTCGAAAGCACTCATCAATAGAGGAACTCGTTCAGTAATACTCAAAATTAAAATAGCAAAAAAGATAAATGAAATAGAAATAATAGTAATGGTTAATGATTTGACAATGAGAGTATCTTTAATGGATTTTTTAAATACGACAATATCTTCTTGTTCTTGTAAAAATTTAAATACACCAAAAAATATGATTAAAAATGTTGTTAACTTAATCCCCCCACCCGTTGAAGCACTACCAGCACCAATAAACATAAGTAGCATCATTAATAGCAGGGAAGGTTTTGACAATGTAGAAATATCAACTGTATTAAACCCGGCAGTTCGTGTTGAAATTGCTTGGAAATAAGAGGCCATTCCTTCTTCAAATGGGGTAAAACCTCTCATAGAAAGAGAGTTATGGAACTCGAATATAAAAATAAAAAGGGTAGCAATAATGTTGATGATTAGAGTAGAAGAGAGCATAAGTTTTGAATGTAGTGTAAGGTTTTTAAAGTTTTTCTTTCTTTTTATGTCTACGATCACTGTAAAACCAATTCCACCTAAAATGATGAGAGAGGAAATGACGAAATTGACAATAATGCTATGAGAATGGGACATTAAATTATCGCTCCACACAGAAAAACCAGCATTGTTAAAGGCTGAGATTGAATGGAAAAAACTATAATAGATCCCTTTGGTAACCCCGTATTTTGGTACCCACTCAAAAGAAAGAATTAAAGTAGCGATACATTCGACTGTAAAAGAGAATAAAAATAATGCTTTGGCAAGACGGATGACGCCGCCTATATTCGTTTGATTTAATGCTTGTTGTAATAAAATACGATTTTGAAGACCGATTTTTCTGCCGAGCATAATCGCAATTAAGACAGCAAAGCTCATAATACCAAGTCCGCCAACTTGTATAAGCGTTAAAATGACACATTGGCCAAACAAAGTAAATACTTTTCCAGTGTCCACAACACCAAGCCCTGTAACCGTACAGGCAGAAACTGTTGTAAATAAAGCATCGAGCCATGAAATAGACGTTGTTGTAGCGATTGGAAGCTTTAATAAGCATGTACCTATAATTGATAACATGATAAAAGACAAAGTAAGAACGCGGGGAGGACTCATACGAATGTTAATCCGTTTCATGTTATATATCGTTCCTTTCTGTTTGCTCTTACTAGTATGTGAAAAAGTCCGATTATGTATGTGAAAAATAGAAAGAGGCAGAGAATATCTGCCTCTAAGCCATATGTTATATTATTATCCGCGTAATTGTTGTTGAGCTAAAGAAACAAGACGTTTTGTTACTTCACCGCCAACTGATCCGTTAGAACGAGATGCTGTATTAGACCCTAAGCTTACGCCGAATTCTTGTGCAATTTCATATTTAAATTGATCAAGTGCTTGTTCAGCACCTGGAACTAGTAATTTGTTTGTTTTTGCCATGATGATACACATCCTTATGAGTAATCCAGTCCAGATAAGTACTTATCTGAATTGGTACTGTTATTTTATGTGGAACCGGCGTGCTCATACGCGGAAGTAATCGGTGTGATTAGAAGTTATTGGATAGAAAAAAGAGTAGCAAATTTGCTACTCTTTTTTTAGTATTGTCGCTGTACCTTCCACGACAATATCATCCGATTGATTATATATATTTGTTTGCAACGTAATGATTTTTTTATCGTCACGCTTCTTAATAACCTCTGCCACAACGCGAAGTGTATCACCGATTTTAACAGGGGCACGGAATGAAACATTTTGGGATAAATAAATCGTATTTTTGCCTGGGAGTTTCGTTCCAAGGATGGTAGAAATAAAACTCGAAACGAGCATACCATGGGCAATGCGTTCTTTAAACATTGTCGTTTTTGCAAAAGAGTCTAAAATGTGAATAGGATTCACATCCCCAGTCAATTTTGCAAAATTGATAACATCTTCATCTGTAATTGTTTTTGTAAGGGATGCTTGATCACCGACTTGAATCTCATCATAACGAAGCTCCGGGACGGTTTGTGCTTCTTGGAATGGATTCATTTTGTCCTCCTTCTTTTCCATATCGAAAAATGCCAGCCATCTTGATGTAGTAGGAGGAAGAAAGAGTTTTGTTTGTGCTGCAGTTAGCTCCCACATTTTTCTTACTTGATGGAAGTAAATAGATTTTTTGAGTTTTCCTCGAACTTTTTTGCGAGTTCCAACTGTTTTGACTTGAACTCTTCCAAAAAACCCTCTAACTGTTTTTGAGCCTCTTCACGTTGTAATTGTTGTTGCTCAATAAATTGTTTTGTTGTTTCTTCAAATTGACCGCTTGTTTGTGTAAGAATTGACAAAGATGTTTTTGTAGGAGAAACAGTAAGTTGATGCATATGAGCAGAAAGTTCCTTCCATTTGTCCTGCCACTCGTTAATTTGATCATTTAAGGAGTTTCCAGTTAATTGTTTCACGTAATCTGTATATTGGTTGTTGAACTGAGCAGTGAGTTGTTGTAGTTCTTTTTCTAGTTCATCTACTCCTGATGTTAATTTATGCAAAGCGTCTTGTTGTTGTTTTAATGTTTCTAAAGTAAGCTGCTCTAATTGTTTCCCAGCTGAAGAGAAAAGGGAAAGTGATTGAGACCAGTTTTTCCAAAATGCATCGACTAATTCGTATGGTTTAGTTTCCATTATTTGACCTCCAAATGTTTTTTTGCATATTGTGAACGCAGATTACTCTGCTGTACCACCAGGTGAAGATGAAGAATCCTTTTCATCCTTTTCTGGAGAAGTAGAAAATGGAAAGAAAGCATTGGTGTATAATGTGAAAAACGTTCGCAACATATTTTGATAATGTTCAAAAGAAGTCGCACATGTTGTTAAATATTGCTCTCCATATTCAGTTAAAGAATAAATTCTTTTTGCCGGCCCTCCATCGCTTGTATCCCAAGTAGAAGAAATAAGGTTTTCTTTTTCTAATTTGCGTAGTGTTCTATAAACATTACCTTGGTCAACAGAAGAAAAGCCGATATCCATTAGCATTTGAATAAGTTTGTAACCATGAAGACTCCAGTCTTTTAGACAGAGAAGTAAGAAGGGAACTAAGAAGTTTTTTGGCATGGAGTTTGGTTGTTTCGCTTGGTTGCTTTCCAAACTTTCGCGTTGTTCTGGTTCATTTTGTAGCATGATTGTGCATCACCTCATGAATCAGTTAGATGGAATTTTTTGCTTATAAGTGCAATTTACACCTATCTGTTTTTAAAGTCAACACATTTGTTAGAAAATAGAAAAAAATAAAATATAGACTTGAAGTTTTATTCAGAATATTAGAAAATAGTGAATAGGTTGAATTGTTTCAAAAACGAAAAAGGGAGTGTAGGTAAAGTGATTGATCAAAAATTCGATCCACTACAAGCATGGAAAAATGCTTATGAACAAACCGAAACATTTTGGGGAAAAGCGCTCAATGAAACAATTAAAACAGAAGAATATTCTGCTTGGATGGGCAGCGTTCTAGATTTGAATTTGTTTTATCAAAAAGCATTAAATGATACGACAAAAAACTATTTAGAACAAGTAAATGTGCCGACGAAAGAGGATATCGCAAGAGTAGCTACGCTAGTTATTAACTTAGAAAATAAAGTAGATAACATTGAGGAGTTTCTAGAGGAAAAAGTAGATTCTTTAGGACAAGCTCCTACATTAAAGCGTGATGTAACGAAAGTAAAACAAGATATTCGTATGCTTGAAACAAAAGTAGATCAAATTTTAGAATTGCTAGAAAAGCAAAATGCAGTACTAGCTAAACTACAAGTACCTGTAAAAGAAGAGGTAAAGCCTGCGAATAAGCCAGAAAATAAAAAATGATAAAAGCGCTTGTTTATAACAGATAAAAGAGAGAGGGAGAATCTCTTTTCACGTATAAACAGCGAAACATAATTATATATGGACTCTATAGTATGAGTACCAAAATGATTCATAACAATCGTTCACAAATTCATTTAAGGGGGAAAAGAAATGGTTCAATTAAATGGAAAAGTAGCAATCGTAACAGGTGGAGCAAAAGGAATTGGAAAAGCGATTACAGTAGCATTAGCACAAGAGGGAGCAAAAGTAGTTATTAACTATAATAGCAGTAAAGAAGCAGCTGAAAACTTAGTAAACGAATTAGGAAAAGACGGACATGACGTTTATGCAGTGCAAGCGGATGTTTCTAAAGTAGAAGATGCAAACCGACTTGTAGAAGAAGCTGTGAATCATTTTGGTAAAGTTGATATTCTTGTTAATAATGCTGGTATTACAAGAGATCGTACATTCAAAAAGTTAAATCGTGAAGATTGGGAGCGCGTAATTGACGTGAATTTAAGTAGCGTATTTAATACGACAAGCGCGGTTCTTCCATACATAACTGAAGCGGAAGAAGGAAGGATTATTAGCATTTCTTCTATTATTGGTCAAGCAGGTGGATTTGGCCAAACAAACTACTCAGCAGCAAAAGCAGGTATGCTAGGATTTACAAAATCGTTAGCGTTAGAACTTGCAAAAACAAATGTCACTGTAAACGCTATTTGCCCAGGATTTATTGATACTGAAATGGTAGCAGAAGTACCAGAAGAAGTACGTCAAAAAATCGTTGCAAAAATCCCGAAAAAACGTTTTGGTCAAGCTGATGAAATTGCAAAAGGTGTAGTATACCTATGCCGTGACGGTGCGTATATCACAGGTCAACAATTAAACATTAACGGCGGATTATATATGTAATGAAGTAAGAAAAAAGTGCATATCCATAGCAGGAATGCACTTCTTTTTTTAAGAAGGAAATCGACCAAAAAGGAGATAGAAAAATGACTACATTCGCAACAGAATGGGAAAAGCAATTAGAGCTATACCCAGAAGAGTACCGAAAAGCATACCGCCGAGTGAAAAGGGCGAGTGAAATTTTATTACGTGAACCAGAGCCGCAAGTAGGATTAACGCCGAAAGAGGTTATTTGGACGAAGAATAAGACGAAGCTTTATCGCTACATTCCAAAACAAGAAAAAACACAAAGAGTTCCAATTCTGTTAATATATGCTCTTATTAATAAACCATATATTATGGATTTAACTCCTGGAAATAGTTTAGTGGAATATCTAGTGGATCGTGGTTTTGATGTGTATATGCTTGATTGGGGCACATTTGGTTTAGAAGATAGTCATTTGAAATTTGATGATTTTGTGTTTGATTATATTGCAAAAGCCGTAAAAAAAGTAATGCGAACTGCGAAATCGGACGAGATTTCTTTACTTGGTTATTGCATGGGTGGAACGCTAACTTCTATTTATGCAGCGCTTCATCCGCACATGCCAATTCGTAACCTAATCTTTATGACAAGTCCTTTTGATTTCTCTGAAACAGGATTGTATGGTCCTTTATTAGATGAGAAATACTTCAATTTAGATAAAGCGGTTGATACATTTGGAAATATTCCGCCAGAAATGATTGATTTCGGAAACAAAATGTTAAAGCCAATTACGAACTTTGTTGGTCCATATGTTGCTTTAGTAGATCGTTCAGAGAATGAACGCTTCGTCGAAAGCTGGAGATTGGTTCAAAAGTGGGTTGGGGATGGTATTCCGTTCCCAGGTGAATCATACAGACAGTGGATTCGTGATTTTTATCAAAATAATAAATTGGTTAAGGGTGAACTCGTTATTCGCGGACAAAAGGTAGACCTTGCAAATATTAAGGCGAATGTCTTAAATATTTCTGGGAAACGTGATCATATCGCTTTGCCATGTCAAGTAGAAGCATTGCTAGATCATATTTCTAGCAATGATAAACAATATGTATGTTTACCGACAGGACATATGTCTATCGTTTACGGTGGAACAGCTGTAAAACAAACATATCCGACGATTGGAAATTGGCTTGAAGAGCGTTCTAATTAAAGATAAAAAATCCAACTAGCCTATGTTAGTTGGATTTTTTTATGAAAAATAACAAAACATAGAAAGGAGAAATTTATATTTTAGGAGTATAATTATGAAACTTATGATGGGTAAGTTGTTTTGGAATACAGGAGTTTCTGTACCTTGTTATCCACTGTTAGAAAATGATATGATATGTGATGTGCTCGTAGTCGGAAGCGGCGAAGCTGGTGCTCATATAGCGCATTCGTTAGCGAAAATTGGCGTGAGTGTTACACTTATTGAAAAAAGAGCCATTGCATGTGGTAGCACAGCTGCTAATACAGGTTTACTACAATTTCTCCATGATAAATCGTTAACCTCTCTTATCCATACATTTGGTAAAGAAAAAGGGGTGCGAGCATATAAGCTTTGTTATGAAGCGCTAAGAACAATGGAAGCGGTAATACCGACTCTTGATATTAATCCCCATTTTATTCTGCGAAATAGTTTATATTATGCAAGTAAAAGTGAGGATGTCTCATTTTTACAAGAGGAGTACAATACGTTACAGAATTATGGATTTCCTGTTGAGTATTTTACAGCATCTGATATTAAGGAGCGTTATCCTTTTATAAAACAAGCGGCATTATATACACACGGTGATGCTGAGGTAAATCCGTATTTATTAGCACATAGTCTTTTGCATAAAGCAAACCAAATGGGAGCTAATATATATGAACATACAGAGGCAATACATATAAAAAAACGCAAAAATGATTTAATTTGTTACACGAAAACAGGGAATCAAATTGTAGCAAAGAATATTATTATGGCGACAGGTTATGAAGCGCTTTTTGGAAAGAAAGAAAAAAATACAACAGTAGACACCTCTTATGCAATTGTAACAAATGAAATAGATCAGTTTGAAGGCTGGCATGAGCGATCGTTAATTTGGGAAACGGCACGACCCTACTTATATTTTCGAACGTATCAAAACCGCATTATTGTAGGCGGATTAGATGAAGCGATGCAAATTCAAACAATCGGTGATACGAAATTATTGCATAAGCGTGATATCCTTATTAATATTGTAAAAGAGATGTTCCCGCAGTATAAAAATATACAGGCAGACTACTATTGGGCAGCTGTATTTGGTGGTACTCATGATGGTCTTCCCATTTTAAAAGAAGATGAAAAGATACATAATTTATTTTACGCATTGCCGTATGGAGGTAATGGAACTGTATATGGAATGGTCTTTGCCAAATTATTTGAGCAGTTATTTACAAATAAAGAAAGTAAAGATTTTTCTTTATTTAATCGATAGAAAAAAGGTAGCGAAGTGATGGAATGAGAGATATAAAAAAGTTTTTACAAAAATTACGTCCTGTACAACTCATCGTTTTGTTTTATTTATTAGCGGTAGTTGTATCGGTAATATTGCTTAGTTTCCCGTTTGTTACGAAGCCCGGTGTGAAATGGACATTTATAGATGCTCTTTTTACATCGGTTAGTGCGGTAAGTGTTACGGGGCTGTCTGTTATTACGATTCCAGATACGTTTACTACTGCAGGAATTATTGTTTTAGCTCTTATTTTACAATTAGGCGGCTTAGGAATTATGGCGCTTGGTACATTTGTTTGGATCATTACGGGGAAAAAGATTGGTTTGCAAAGAAGAAGATTAATTATGGCAGATCATAATCAAGGAAATTTATCGGGTCTCGTAGAATTGATGCGTTCTATTTTAATTGTAATTATTTCGATAGAACTTATTGGAGCAATCTTATTAGGTACAAGATTTTTACTTTACTTTCCGACTTGGCAAGAAGCTTATTTTCACGGTTTCTTTGCAGCTGTTAGTGCGACTACGAACGGCGGATTTGATTTAACAGGACAATCATTAATTCCGTATAAAAAAGATTATATTGTTCAAATGATTCATATGTTACTAATTATTTTAGGAGCGATTGGTTTCCCTGTGCTAATGGAAGTAAAGCAATTTCTTAGTAAAAGGCGACAACAATTATTCCGTTTTTCATTATTTACAAAATTGACGACAACAACATTTTTCACACTCGTTGTTGTGGGTACAATTATGATTTTTTTACTGGAGAGAAATCATTTTTTAGTAGGAAAATCATGGCATGAAACTGTATTTTATACATTATTTCAATCTGTGACGACGCGAAGTGGTGGACTTGCAACAATGGATATACGTGAATTATCACAACCGACGCTTTTATTTATGAGTATATTAATGTTTATAGGGGCATCTCCAAGTTCGGTTGGGGGCGGAATACGTACAACTACATTTGCTGTTAGTATATTGTCACTATACACCTTTGCAAGGGGCGGTAGAACAGTTAGAGTCTTCAAACGTCAGCTACATGAAGAGGATGTACTGAAAGCATCTGTCGTTATGACGATGGGGATTTTGTTATGTGCTACTGCGCTATTCATTTTATCTATTACGGAAAATGTACCGCTTATGAGCTTAATTGTTGAAGTTTGTTCTGCTTTCGGAACGACGGGACTATCAACAGGTGTTACGCCTGATTTAACAACTGTTGGGAAACTTGTACTTATTGTGCTTATGTTTATCGGACGCGTTGGTATTTTAACATTTATTTTAGCTAGTGGTGGAAGGGAACAACCACCTCGCTATAAATACCCGAAAGAGCGGATTATTATTGGATAGTATGAAACCATTCTACCTACGTTAGGTAGAATGGTTTTTTAGTCGTTAATGCCAAATTGTGGATGCATAAAAGCTTCATTTTTATTATCCACTTCGTTTTTTAGCAACTCTTGATTTTCTTCTGAAATCCACCCAATATCATTTGTCGGATGGATCCACTCATCGCCAGCCATAATGGCAGGATCTACTTCATCACTCCAATTATTAAGCGGACTGTTCTCGGAATTATATTTACTGTCTCCAATTACAACATTATATTGATTCACAAAAGGTTGTTGCATCGTTTTTCCTGTTCCTTTAAAAGATGGAAAATTCATTTGATGCGGGAGCGTTTCGCCTAAAATGGGTGATTGAATCTTTTCTTTTTTCTTCAAAATTATCGCTCCTTTTTATAATGATTTCTTCATATGTAGTATTTCCATCTAACGCCTCTTATGTACTTGTTAACACTTGCCAGTAATAATTATTTTAAGTTGTTTCAAACTAGAGTAGAAAGTGATTTCTTGAGAGCAGGTGAATGTATTGGTAAAAAGAAAAGTGAAACAAAATGCGGCAATCAATAATAATAAAACTCCGAAAGAAAGCTTACCAGATGCAGAATTTGCATTAGAGTATGAAGGAGAAAATAGCGCAAAGTATGCGAATCGTAATTCAAAAAAAGGGAAACAAAAATGAGGCGTTTTTTACAAACGCCTCATTTTTTTGTGGGATTATAAAGGTTTTTTTAATTATTTGTAAATTTAGTGTTTTCTATTAGCAGAAAAATGCGAAAAAACATAGAAGTAGCAACGTATTACACAAAAACAAACAACAAACAAAAGATTAATGTTGGTTTAATACTGCTTTTACACTAGTTGTTTATATTTGAGTTGTACATAAGATTTGTAAAAGGAGAGAGAAACAGTGAAAAAAACAATCTTTAAAGCTGTAGCGACTGGAATGGTATTTTCGTTATTAATGGGGTGTGGTGCAAAGAAGGAAGAAAGTGCTGGAGCGAAAGTGAAAGATGACAAATTATCTGGATCATTAACTGTTTACACAGCAATTGAAGAAGAGCTTGTACCAATTTATCTTGATTCCTTTAAAAAGAAATATCCTGATGTGAAATTGAACATTGTACGTGATTCAACAGGAGTTATTACTGCGAAATTACTAGCTGAAGGGAAAAATACACAAGCCGATGTTGTATGGGGAACTGCGGCATCAAGTCTATTAGCTTTAGATAAAAAAGATATGTTAAAAGGATACTCTCCAAAAGGAGCAGATCGTGTTCTTCCACAATTTAAAGATGATAAGCAACCTGAAAAATGGGTAGGAAATACTGCATTTATGACGGGGATTGCTGTAAATAAAGAAGAGTTAAAGAAGAAAAATTTACCGATGCCAGAATCATATGAAGATTTAACGAAACCAGAGTATAAAGGAACACTTGTTATGCCACATCCAGCATCATCTGGAACAGGATTTTTAACAGTTTCTGCATGGCTACAAATCATGGGTGAAGATAAAGGCTGGGATTACATGAAGAAACTTCATGATAATATGGCAAGTTATACGCATTCAGGATCAAAACCAGCGAAATTAGCAGGAGCGGGTGAATATCCAGTTGGCGTATCAATGGTTTATAGTGCTTTGAAAGAGAAACAAAAAGGTGCACCAGTTGAAGTTGTATTGCCGAAAGAAGGATTAGGTTGGGAAGTAGAAGCGAACGCACTTATTAAAAAAGATAATGCAAAAAATGAAAAATTAGCGCAAGCATTTTTAGATTGGGCGATTACTGATGATGTAATGAAGTTATACTTCGAGAAAAATGGATTTGCGACAATTAAAAATGATTATAAACTTCCAGATGGATTTCCTAAAGATGTAACAGAAAAGTTATACAAAAAGAATGACTTTAAGTGGGCAGCAGAAAATCGTGACAAAATTTTAGAAAAATGGGAAAAAGAGTTTGGCCAAAAAGCAGAACCGAAAAAGTAAGTGAGTGGGAGAGAGAAAAAATGAGCGAATATTTATCAATTCAACACATTCAAAAACAGTTTGATGCATTTACAGCGTTAAAAGATATTTCTTTTACTGTGAACAAAAATGAGTTTGTATGTTTATTAGGCCCAAGTGGTTGTGGGAAAACGACATTGCTTCGAATTTTAGCAGGGCTAGAAGAGGCAACAACAGGTAGTATAGCTGTGAATGGAAAAGATATTACAGCATTACCTCCTGGAAAGAGAAACTTCGGAATGGTGTTTCAATCGTATGCATTATTTCCGAATTTAACAGCACTTGAAAATATTGAATACGGCTTAAAGACAAAAAAATATGGAAAAGTAGAAGTAAAAGAGAAAGCGCTAGAGGCGTTAAAACTTGTAGATTTGCTGAATGTAAAAGATAAATATCCTGCTCAAATGTCTGGTGGACAACAGCAGCGAGTGGCACTTGCACGTGCGCTCGCTCTGTCTCCAGATATTTTGTTACTCGATGAGCCGTTATCTGCTTTAGATGCAAAAGTACGTGAAAAGTTACGTAGAGAAATGCGTGATTTGCAAGAGAAAGTAGGAGTAACAACTATTATGGTCACGCATGATCAAGAAGAGGCATTAACGATGGCTGATAAAATTGTTGTAATGAATCATGCGGAAATTATGCAGATTGGAACACCAGAGGAGATTTATCAAAGACCGGCCAATCCGTTTGTGGCAGATTTTATTGGTTCTATTAATTTCTTTTCGAAAAATAACGAAGAGCATGCAATTCGTCCTGAACATGTAACAATTGTACAAAAGGACGGTATTAAAACAGTTGTGGAAAGTATGGAATTTCGTGGATCTGTATATCGAACGGAAGTGCGAGTCGTAGAAGAAAACACACACCTTTATAATGAGAAAATTGTAGTGGATATATTAGCATCAGAAGTAGAAGTAGCTGATATTAGAAAAGGAAAGCCGATTCAAATCTCTTTCTCAGAAAATCATATGTTGTCATATGGAAAGAAGGTCATTGTATAGATGGAGATGTTAGAAAACTACAAGGTAGAAAGTGCGAAAAAAAAGATTAAGAGAAGTATAGGGAAAGAGGAATGGATCCAAAGGCTTGTAATTATCGGTATGATTCTTTCCTTCCTTGTCATACTTGTATTACCACTATTACAACTATTTACACAAGCTTTTTATAATAAAGATGGAGTTTTCATTGGTTTAGCGAATTTCAGTAAATATTTTACAACACCAACTTTAGTTCAGTCTTTACAAAATACGGTATGGATTTCGGGCGCAACAACAATTATTTCAGTTTCAATTGCATTCGTTTACGCATATGCAATTGCCCGTACGAATGTTTTTGGAAAGCGTGTATTTCAGTATGTAGCGTTATTACCATTGTTTGCACCAACGATGATGCACGGTATAGCACTTACATATTTATTTGGTAATCAAGGGCTAGTAACGAAAGGAATGTTTGGGTTATTTGAAGGTATACAAATCCCTTTATATGGACCAGTAGGAATTGTAATAGCTGAAGTTATGTATACATTTCCGCAAGCCTTTCTCATATTACTAATTGCCTTTCAAGGATCCGATTATCGTTTATATGAAGCTTCTAATATGCTAGGGGCGAGTAAAACAAAACAATTTTTCACGGTTACTTTACCTAGTGTAAAGTACGGATTAATTAGTGCAATGTTTGTTGTGTTTACACTTAGTTTCACTGATTTTGGGGCACCAAAAATTGTTGGTGGACAATATAATGTGCTTGCTACTGACGTATACAAACAAGTAATTGGACAGCAAAATATGTCGATGGGTGCAACAGTTGGAATGATTTTATTAATCCCAGCTATATTCGCATTTGCAGTTGATCGTATTACGCAAAGAAAGCAGGCGAATTTCTTATCTTCAAAAGCAGTACCATACAGAATAATAGCTAATAAGAAAAGAGATGTCATCTCATTCATATACTGTAGTGTGATTACATTTATGATCATTCTGTTATTTGTGGCAGTTGGTATTGCTGCAAGTGTGAAAGTATGGCCATATAATATGAGTTTTACATTTGAGCATTTTAATTTTTCGAGTTTAACAGGAGATGGACTTGAAGCATTTAAAAATAGCGTAATTGTTTCAGCAGTTACAGCAGTTATTGGGGCGATTTTAACATTTGTATTTGCATATGCAATTGAGAAAATAGACCAGCTACAATTCTTCCGAAAAACAGGTTACTTTTTCTCTATCGTTCCTTTAGCCATACCAGGTTTAGTACTCGGATTAGGATATGTCTTTTTCTTTAGTCAACCAACGATTCAAATTTTGGGACTATCAGTAACGAACCCGTTTCATTCTTTATACGGAACAATCGCTGTGTTAGTACTAGTAAATATCATTCATTTTTATTCTGTAACATTTGTCACGGCAACGACTGCTTTAAAGAAATTAGATCGAGAGTTTGAGCTTGTTTCGCAGTCGATGGGTATTCCGTTTTATAAAACATTCTTTAGAGTAACGGTACCAATGTGTTTACCAGCAATTTTAGAAATGGTAATGTACTACTTCGTAAATTCAATGGTAACTGTATCGGCAGTTGTATTCCTATATGCAGCTGATTTTAAACTAGCTGCCGTATCAATCGTAAATATGGATGATGCAGGAAATGTGGCGCCAGCAGCTGCAATGAGTGTGCTTATTGTTGTTACAAATATTGTAGTAAGAGTTGTATATGAATGGGGAACGAAAGCACTTCGTAACCGAACTTCACAATGGCAAAAAAGATAAGTAAGAAAGGTGATGGACAGAATGAAAATTGAAGCAGTTATTTTTGATTGGGCAGGGACAACAGTTGATTACGGATGTTTTGCACCACTAGAAGTATTCATGGAGATTTTTCATAAACGGGGTGTAGCAATTACAGCAGAAGAAGCTCGTAAGCCAATGGGGTTATTAAAAATAGATCATGTAAGGGCACTTACTGAGATGCCTCGTATTGCGAGTGAGTGGAATTTTATTTTCCAACAATTACCAACAGAAGCAGACATTCAGGAGATGTATGAAGAATTTGAAGAGATTCTCTTCGCTATTTTACCACGCTATGCTTCGCCGATTAATGGAGTAAAAGAAGTGATTGCTTCTTTACGTGAAAGAGGAATTAAAATTGGTTCAACGACTGGTTATACGAGAGAAATGATGGATATTGTAGCAAAGGAAGCAGCGTTACAAGGATATAAACCTGATTTTCTTGTTACGCCAGATGATGTTCCAGCAGGCCGTCCATATCCATGGATGTGCTATAAAAATGCAATGGAACTTGGTGTGTATCCGATGAACCATATGATAAAAGTTGGGGACACAGTATCAGATATGAAAGAAGGTAGAAATGCTGGAATGTGGACAGTTGGTGTAATTCTTGGCAGTAGCGAGCTCGGTTTAACGGAAGAGGAAGTGGAGAATATGGATTCGGTAGAACTTCGTGAAAAAATAGAAGTAGTTCGCAATCGTTTCGTTGAAAATGGGGCGCACTTTACGATAGAAACGATGCAGGAGCTCGAAAGCGTAATGGAACATATCGAGAAACAAGAACTTATTATTTCATAAAAGGGGAATAGGATCATGACTGAAAATCACTACTTATTATTAACACCAGGACCATTAACGACAACAAAATCAGTAAAAGAAGTTATGCTATACGATTGGTGTACGTGGGATGATGAATATAATACGATGGTGCAAGAAGTAAGAGCTAAACTTGTATCGTTAGCGACGAAGGAAGAAGAGAAATATACAACAGTGTTAATGCAAGGAAGCGGTACGTTTTCAGTTGAAGCAGTAATTGGTTCTGTTATTCCGGCAAATGGGAAGATTCTCGTTTGTACAAATGGTGCGTACGGTAAGCGCATTGTGCAAATGGCAGAGATGTTACAGATTGATGTGGTGGTCAGTCAAACAGAAGAGTGGGAACCTACTAATATTGTAGAAGTAGAGAAGTTATTGCAAGAAGATAAAGAGATTACGCATATTGCAGTTGTTCATTGCGAAACGACGACAGGCATTATAAATCCAATTGTAGATGTATGTAAATTAGGAAAACAGTATGGAAAGGTTACAATTGTTGATGCGATGAGTAGTTTCGGCGGGATTGAAATAGACATTGCTGATTTACAAATTGATTTTTTAATTAGTAGTGCGAATAAGTGTATTCAAGGGGTTCCTGGATTCGGATTTGTAATCGCAAAACGTGATGAATTATTGAAGTGTAAAGGGCAAGGACGCTCTTTATCTCTTGATTTATATGATCAATGGGAAACGATGGAAAAACAAAATGGGAAATGGCGTTTTACTTCACCTACACATGTTGTACATGCTTTTTATCAAGCACTACTTGAACTAGAAAAAGAGGGAGGAGTAAGAGCGCGTTACAATCGATATTACAACAATCAAAAACTACTAGTAAATAGAATGGGAGAAATTGGATTTAAGCCACTAGTAGATGAGGAATACCAATCTCCTATTATTACATCTTTCATTTATCCAAAAGAGGGATTCGAGTTTCAACAGTTATATAACGAATTAAAGCGTTATGGATTTGTTATTTACCCTGGGAAAATTTCGAAAGTAGATACGTTCCGCATTGGAAATATCGGTGATGTACATGAACAAGATATTAATCGCTTAGTTGATAGTATTGCTAAAGGAGCTGTTATTGGGTGAAAGTGTTTTGCTTAGGTGGAGCAGGTAAAATTTGTCGCGAAGCTATTTTGGATTTAGTTCAATTTTCATCTTTTGAGACAATTACAGTAGCTGATTTTAACGAGGTGGAGGGCCGTAAAGTAGTAGAATGGCTCAACGACCCTCGTGTTGATTTTGTAAAAGTAGATGTAACGGATCACGAGGATACGGTTGCAAAAATGATTGGTTATGACATTGTAATGGACGGTACGACGATAAAGTTAAACAGATTGTCGACCCGCTGTATTGCAGAAGCAGGATGTCACGGTGTGAACTTAAATGGATTTGGTGAAGAAAATGAATCGCATGCTATATTTGTTGAAAATGAAAAGATATGTTTACCTGGATTTGGCATGACGCCGGGTGTAACGCAAATGATGGCAATGCATGCAGCAAATCAATTGGATACTGTAGAGTCTGTCCGTGTAAGTCACGGTTCGTATCGTCCGATTGCTTTTTCTGCATCAATTACAGAGACAACGACATATGAATATGATCCATATTTACCATCGCGTACAGTGTATGAAGATGGTGAATTTAAGCAAGTACCTCCGTTTGCGCGTCCGAGAGAAATAGAATTGCCAGAGCCTTATGGTAAGGCAACGCAGTATATCATTCCGCATTCTGAAACGATTACGCTAGCAAAGGCATTAGAAAATAAAGGTGTCAAACTGATAGAGACGAGAGGAACTTGGCCACAGCAAAATATGCAACTTGTACGTGCTTTATATGATTACGGCATATTGCGTAATGATCAGATTGAAATAAACGGGAAAGAAATAGGCATTATGGATTGTATTTCACAGTATTTATTGCAATCGAAAGAAGGGCAAGAAACAGAGCTTTATGGTTATGCACTTCATGTAGAAGTAATAGGTATGAAAAATAATGAGAAGCAAAGACATGTGTTATATCATACACATCCGTTATCTGATGGTTCTGTTGTAGGATGGGAAAAATTAAGAGCGTATACGAGAAACGTCGGTATTCCATTTGGGATTGCTGCAGAGTTAATTGCAAATGGAAATGTAAATAGGGTGGGTGTTGTTACGCCTGAAGAAGCCTTTGAAAATCCACAATTGATTTTTGATGAGCTAGCAAAGCGCGGTATTCATATTCATGAAGAAGTTTCTACTTATAAAGAAAATTATAGCTTTGTATAAGTAAGGACGTTTATAAGGGAGATATAAATGAGGTGAAGCTATGTCTGTAGTAGGAGAAGAAAGAAAGCGAACCATTCTTGAAAAGGTAGAATTTAAAGGGAAAGTAAAGGTTTCAGAATTAGCGAGAGAATTTGCTGTATCAACAGAAACGATTCGTCGATATTTAGAAGAATTAGATCGTGAAAAGAAGCTGAAAAAAGTGTATGGTGGAGCTGTTCAACTTCCAGGCGCTGGAGTAGAGGCACCAATGTTAGAAAGAGAAATGCTACATATAGAAGAGAAGAAAAGAATTGGTTATAAAGCAGCGACATTTGTAGAAGACGGTGATGTCATTGCAATTGATGATGGAAGTACACCGCTTCAAATGGTTCCATACCTTGTTCATCGTAAAAACTTAACGATTGTAACAAGTTCATTTCCAGTCGCAACACAATTAATTTCTTCTATTAATAAAAAGATGTTTCACGGTGAAGTTTTGTTTATAGGTGGAAAAGTATCTCCAAAGCATTCGCGTGTATCAGGGTCTATTTCTCAGCAAGTCATACAGCAATTTCATTTTCATAAAGCGTTCGTTTCGATTGATGGGTTATTACCTAGTTTTGGAGTTTCCAGCTTTGAATTAGAGAAAGCGAAATTGTCAGAGGCGATCATGAAATTAGCTGAGAAAACATATATTTTATGTGATCATACGAAGGTAGGCGTGAAAGGGAATTATCGTATAGCAGCAATTTCGCGTATTCAACACGTAATTTGTGATAAAAAAATGCCATATAGCTTTGAAGAAGAACTTAAGAAGCATAATATTCAGTGGACAGTTTGTTAAATACAGTGAAAGCACATAAACTCCCGCCTAATTTTTAGGAGGGAGTTTTATTATCTGTAAATTGTAAAATAAAAGATTTGCAGTTATGCAAAAAGTGGACACATTTTCTCACCTCTTTCATATAATTTACCAATACAAAAAAAGTTGGTCGAAGGAAAGAAGGGAGAACATGTCAGAACGAATATATAATAAACTTGTATTGTACGCGAATATTTTGCAAAAAATCGGTGTCATCAATGAGAAGGAAAAAAGTGAAATTCTTCATACGATAGGTAAAAAAGCCCTTTGAATAAAGGGCTTTTTTATTTTTTTATCTTTAAAAATATAAATTTAATGTAATATTCTCATTGACAATGATAATGATATTCATTATCATTTATTTGTGGACAATTGATAATACTTATCAATTGTAAAGATTATATATGATAGGGGATATTATTTTGAAAAAAAATTACATGAAGGCGCTAGTAGTAGCGACAACATTAGCAATTCCATTTGCTACGTACTCTACTCCAGCATTAGCGGCATTAAAAGTTGAAGCAAATCAATCGGTAGCAGCAGCGAGTGATCGCACGTATGATACTGAGATTAAAATATATAAGGACCAAAAAGATGAGCCATCTATGGTTTCTCAATATATAAAAGATCCTAAAGTAACGATTGCAGCTGGCAAAAAAATTGTCACTGTAACAATGCAAGATAGTGATTATTTTCAATATCTTAGAATAGAAGATAGAAACCAGCCTGGTGTATTTCATGATGTGAAGGTTTTGTCAGAAGATAAGAGGAAGAATGGAACGAAAGTAGTTCAATTTGAAATTGGTGAGTTTGAGAAGAAGCACAATATGCAAATGCATATACTTATTCCAGCTATTGGATATGATCACAAATATCAAGTTCAATTTGAAATTAAAGATCCAACTGTAGGTAACAAAGAAACAGAGAAACCAGATGATAACTCTAATTCAGGCAATACGGAAACGGATAATCCAGTTGATAATCAAAATATGATAACAGATAAGAAATTAAGAGAGCTTGTTAATAAAAAAGTATTTAATAGAAAAGATTTAAATACACCAATTACGAAAGAAGATTTATTACAAGTAAAGGATTTGTTTTTAAATACAAATGAGATACTTGATTATAGTGCATTAAAATATATGCCAAATTTAAAATCTTTAACAGTTGCGAATGCGAAGATAAAAGATCCGTCGTTCTTTGCGAACTTAAAGCAATTAAGTCATTTAGCTTTGCGTGGTAATGAATTTTCAGATGTAACGCCACTTGTTAAGATGGATAATTTAGAATCTCTTGATTTAAGTAATAATAAAATTACAAACGTTGCACCACTAACTGAAATGAAAAATGTAAAAAGTTTATTTCTATCAGGCAACCAAATAGAAGATGTAACAGCATTAGCGAAAATGGAACAACTAGATTACTTGAATTTAGCAAATAATAAAATTACGAACGTTGCTCCATTAAGCGCTTTGAAAAATGTAACATACTTAACTTTAGCAGGTAATCAAATTGAAGATATTAAAGCGTTATATTCATTACCTTTAACAGACTTAGTATTAACACGTAATAAAGTTAAAGATTTATCCGGCATTGAGCAAATGAAGCAATTAGAAGAATTGTGGATCGGGAAAAATGAAATAAAAGATGTTACTCCTCTAAGTAAGATGACACAGTTAAAACAATTACACTTACCTAACAATGAGTTAAAGGATATTACGCCATTATCAAGTTTAGTAAACTTACAAAAGCTTGATTTAGAAGCGAATTATATTTCAGACTTATCACCAGTTAGTAATTTGAAAAAATTAGTATTTCTAAGTTTTGTTGCAAATGAAATCCGTGATGTCCGACCAGTTATAGAACTAAGTAAGACGGCTTATATTAATGTCCAAAATCAAAAAGTATTTTTAGAGGAAACAGAAGTAAATAAAGAAGTAAAAGTACCTATATATGAAAAAGATGGTGAGGTTTCTACGAAAATCCGTCTGAAGAGCGATAACGGTACGTATAGTAATGGTGTAGTGAAATGGAGTACACCAGGTGAGAAAATATATGAATTTGGTGTGAAAGATCCATTCGCGGATACAGGAATTTTCTTTACAGGGTCTGTTATTCAAAATGTAGTAGAAAGTAAAGACGGTAATACGTCTAAAGAAGATGAGAAAACAGAAGTGGTAGAATTTAAAGATGTACCAAAGGGACATTGGTCAGAAGAAGCAATTAATTACTTAGCGAAAGAAAAATTATTTATAGGCTATGGAAATGGTGAATTTGGATTTGGTGATAACATTACTCGTGGACAAGTAGCTCTTCTAATACAAAGGTATTTAAAATTAGAAAATAATCTAGTACCAAAAACGGCATTTACAGATACGAAAGGAAATATGTATGAAACGGCTATTGATGCAGTGGTTCAAGCTGGAATTATGACAGGCTATGGAAATGGTATGTTCCGTCCAGATGGAGTATTAACTCGATATGAAATGTCAGTAGTATTACAAAGAGTATTTCAGTTAAAAGAAAATGAAAATAGTGCAGAGAATTTTAAAGATATACCAAATGACCATTGGGCGAAAGGATATGTGAAAGCTTTAGTGGATAATAAAATATCAAAGGGCGATGGGGAAGGGAATTTTTTAGGAGATAATTTCGTAACACGTGAACAATATGCACAGTTTTTATATAATGCAATAAAGAAATAAAGCGAAACTTTAATCAGTGGGGGTTTTGTTCATTCCCCACTGATTATTAGCCCTCACTAATCGGGCTGCCCGTTAATGCGGAATAAAAAATGAGGAAAATACGCTATTCTTTAATTAAAGAGTAGCGTATTTTTATGTACAAAATGAAATAGGAAATAGATAGGAGTATAGACATATGAATAGCCTATTTTAAAGAAGAACCACGAAACTATATTGACAAAAAAGCGTTCTCATGTGATAATTCAATTAATTTTTAGAATAATCAAAAAATATTCCTTTTACATAGAAAGGATTTGAACCTTATATGAATATTATGCCGGGGGTGACGAAATGTTATTTTTTCTGAAGAAATGGAATGAATTAAAAGATGTGAAATCTGAATTGGCACTTCGTGATTGGTTTTATGGTACCAAAATTAGCTTATCGCTATGCACGTCAAAAGAGCCGTTAACATTCTTAGTAAATGTTGAAGGAAGAGATAAAGGGCTATTTTCGGAAGAAGATTTTATTGTCGTAAATTGCATGTGCGAGTCAGTATTTGAAAATGAAGAAAAACCAGCTGCAGAGTCATTTATGCATGCGGATATTTATAAAAAAAGTAGTGCAGGATGTATTTTACAAGTGCAGACTGTAGATAGTCATTTAATATCAGAGTTATATGGGGAAGAAGGAGAAGTAACGTTCGATAAACGCAGTGTGGAGCGTGTTTTCGGAAAAGAAGGTATAACAGAAATGACAATTCCAATTGTAGAAGATGAAAAAAAATTCGCTGATTTATTAGAAAGGAATGTTCCGAATTTCATTGAAGGTGGAGGGGTAGTTCTTGTTCATAATTACGGCATGATTGTGTGGGGAAAAACGCCAGAAGAGGCGAAAAAATGGCTAGAGGGTATAGAATATTTAATGAACTATCATGTAAAGTTATTAATGATTAAGGGGGCAAGAAGCTCTGTTATATAAAAATGGATGTGATATAGCTACAAGTTAATAAATAAATGAAAGCGTTTTAAAAAATAATTTCACTCATAAAATATAGGTCTCCTTATTATATATAGATTACATGTTGACATGTAAGGAGGAACATATTTTGCGAGTTAAATATCATTTTCTGCCAAAGCAGCAAGTAACATTTTGCAAAATAAATGATTCTGGTGAAGAGGCACTGCAAATGATGAACGAAACGGGATTTCGAGCCATCCCGGTATTAGCAGAAGATGAGAAGAAATTCACGGGGATTATTTATAAAGTAGATTTATTAGAAAAAAAATGCAATAGCGGATTAGAGCATGTAAGTGCAGGGGATATGCTCGACGATTCCAATGCATTTATTTTTGAAAAGGATTCCTTCTTCAGAGCCTTTTATGTAATTCGTCGGCTTCCGTTTTTAGCCGTGCTAAATGATTATAATGAATTTGTCGGTATGTTAACGCATTCGAATATATTTGATGTTATTGAAGATTCATTTGGTATGCGAACAGGTGGTTATATATTAACAATTGCAACACAAGATTGTAAGGGAACGATTAAAGAGCTTGGGACATTGTTAAAAGCATATAATATCGGTGGCCTATTTACGCTAGATAACGGTGATCAATATATCCGCCGCGTTATTGTAAATATATCAGATGAGTTAGATGAAACAAAATTAAAGCAATTAATCGGAAAAATAGAGAAAAAAGGATTCAGAGTGAGTCATGTAGATTATATTTAAGTTAAAAAGAAAAGTACCTATCTGTTATATATAGATAGGTACTTTTTTGTCCCGCTATTTGTGGGCAGTAAGATCTTCGCCTCAAAATTCAGCGCAAGCAAAGAAGTTAAGTGGGGGCGGACTGCCCGTAAAAGCCCAATTGGTGAGGGATGTGAGTAATGAACTTTATTTTGAAACAGGAGGCGGGGATAATGCTAGATCAGATAAGAAAATAAAGTCTGCATGCTCACGAATTTTAGGGATAGAAGTTTCAATAACGCGTGATGTAATTTCACCTGGGGGGCCCACATGCCCGATAGCTACCATAATAGGTTTTTCTTGAATTTTTTTGATGAGTAATTGGGCTTGTTTTGAAATATGTCCTGCTGTATACACATCATCAAAAAATAGTTGGTTTTCAATAATAGGAACTCCTAATTCTTTTCCGATTTTTGGGACGACACTATTAGGATTCGTTTTACTATCTAAGTAAAATAAACCGTGTTTTTTACAAGCAGCAAGTATAAGGCGAACAATTCTTTCATCCGCTGTTACTTTTGACCCCATATGATTGTTCATTCCAATTGCATGCGGTACTTCTTGAATCGCTTGTTCAAGTCGGTTGTTTATTTCTTCATCGCTTAAATCAGTTGTAATTGCTTTCGGCCCAAGCCATTCTTTTTTACCTTTTATAGGTTCCATTGGCATATGTATAATAACTTCATGTCCTTTCTTATGGGCAGCTATTGCGTCTTCTTTTGTGGAAGGAAGAAAAGGCATAACAGCAACAGTGAGTGGAATGGGAAGTGATAACATTTGATTAGTCCCCTTCATATTATTACCGAAATCATCAATGACAATAGCAACTTTATTCGTATGAGCATTTGCTTGAATAGGAAATAAGAAAGACGGTAAAAACAAAACAATGATGAATAATGCAATCGTATATTTTCGCATATAAATATTTCCTTTCTATTGTTATCCTGCTATTTGTGGGTAGTAAGACTCCCACCTCAACATTGGGCTGGATAGGTGGGAGATTCACTGCCTACCCGATTGGTGAATGCTAATTATCAGTGGGGGCTGAACAAAAAAACACTGATTAAAGTTTCACTTTATCAATCATCATTATGTTTTGCTTTTTTATATAAATTAAACAAAAAATGTCGAAGAAAAGTAGGTGGAAAATTAAGAATCCCCGGTTTACGTAGAATTTATAAAAAAAGAAGATGAAAAAAATGTCTATTATTGCGAATGTATTTACAAAGATAGAATAATTTGTAATAATTCTCAAAGTGAGGGTAAAGATTTGTAAATTACAGGGAGAAAATGTTAAATTTTCTGATTCTTCAAATTTGCATATGATTAAGTAGTTAAACAAGTCAATGGAGAAGTGAAGTTAAGAGCATGGAAGTATAATAAGGGGGATATGGATGTTTACTGTAAAAAGGAAGTACACATTAGAAAAGCTTTCACGTGATATTCATATGAAACGTGAAGAAATGATTCAACTAGGATTAACAAGTGGGCTAAATAGTAGGGAGACAATTCAAGTTAGTCAAGAATTGGACAAGCTTATTTTACAATATCAATGTTATAAAGAAAAACAAACACCGAAATGGTTTTCAATTATAAAAATACCTATTTTTCAAATCGGGTATGAAGGAAAATCAAATAATTTTTGGCGAATGCTTGTGGCTGGTTTTATGAAATAAGTATAATTACCCTTATAGGATAAGGATAATTATACTATGTGTAACGGAATTTCGATATGAACTGTCGTTCCTTCATTTTCTGTACTGTCGATAAAAATATGCCCATTATACATCTCTACAATTCGTTTACATATGACAAGTCCAAGACCTGTTCCAGTATCTTTATTAGTAAAGAACGGATGAAAGAGGTGTTTTTGAATATGTTGCGGAATCCCTTTTCCAGTATCTGTAATATGCAGTTGTGCGTGTGTTTCATTGTTTTTTACTACAATGGTTAGTGTATCATTAGAAGTCATGGCCTCAATTGCATTTTTGGTAATGTTTAAAACCACTTGTTTCATATGGTCTTTCGAACAACGGATATGAACAGGATGGTCTGGCAAATGTAAATGGAATACAATGTTATGTAAATTCGCCTCAGATTGAATAATTAATGCTACCTCATTTAGAATTGTTCTTACATCATATGTTTGTTCGATGATGGCGGTTGGCTTTCCTAGAATAAGAAATTCACTTACAATTTCATTGATTCGCTCTATTTCTTGTTCAATTACGGAAAAGTAGAACTGATCTTGTTCATCTTTATATTTCTCTTTTAATAGAGCGACGAGTCCTTTAATTCCAGTAAGAGGATTACGGATTTCGTGTGCTGTACTCGCTGCAAAAGTTCCAACTAATTCAATTTTCTGTAGTTCATTTTGTTGTCTTTCAAGTTTTGTTTGACGTTTTAACAACATATATTGAGCAAGCAAAAATAAAATAGACATTAAAAATAAAGTAGCTATACACTCTATTGCAACCCACTGGTATAAGGTTTTTTGATGAATGGGTAATGGAGAAACAGAGACCTTCCAATTTAATCTTTGGAGTGGGGTAGTAAGCATATTAGAATGCGTATCACTTGTGTCGTTATTATCATCGGTTAGAAAAACTACATCATGTTTATCAGTTACCTCAAAATGGTATTGTGGTTTAATGGCATTTAAAGAAGAGGAAATGTAATCAAAGCGTAAACTAGCTAATAATAATCCTGAGAGCTCCTTCTGTTTATTAAATATGGGGGTAGCAATCATAATAGCTTTATGTCCAAGAACGCGATCAGTAATGACTGATGATACAGTGGTTTTTTTAGTTTGGAGCGCGTCTTGAATATATTTACGGTCTGAAACATCTATAGGCTTTGATTCATCTTCAGATGCGATTGTAATGACTCCTTCTGGTGTAGCGTAATATAGACCAGAAAAGCGTGCATCGTTTCCATCTGTATCATGTACAATTTGTTTAATGCCATTTATATTACCAGTCTCGGTGCCTACAACTTTTGCAAGCATGTCTAAAGCAGAAATTGCTTCACCAAGATGATGATCCAAATAATCTCTATATAAAAAGAGAACTGTATGAGCAGATAATTTGTTTTCCTGTTTCATTTTATATGTATGATACGAATAAAATGTAGCACCAATCCCTATTGTCGGTAGGATAACAAGCAATATATATATAATTATGCTTTGGAATTTGACTTTCAAATGTGGTACTCCTTCTTTTTTTATTATCATTATATATAAACTATGTTAAAATTGTCATGTTTTTATTCAAGAATGATTTTTAATATATTAGGGGAGAGGAAATGGATGAGTGAATGCTCATTCGGAATTCACATGAAGTATGAAGTGGTATTTTCTTTTTATTGCTGAGAATTTAAGTGAAGGGTTGAAAGTTGTATGACATCAAATAATGAACGAGAAGATATTTCTCAATCTTTAAAAGTATTTATTGCATTATCTCGTGTACATCGTTCTGTTATGGATACTACAAATAAATCTATACAAAGTAACGGGTTAAATCCAACTGAATTTGCTGTATTAGAACTGCTATATCATAAAGGCGGTCAACCACTCCAGCAAATTGGTGAGCGCATTTTAATAGCTAGTGGCAGCATTACATATGTTGTAGATAAGTTGGAGAAAAAGGGATTAGTAAAGAGAATCCCATGTCCGAATGACAGACGTGTTATTTACGCGCAATTAACTGAGTCTGGCGAGAACTTTATTGCTTCTATTTTTCCGGGGCATGAGAAAGTTATACATCAGTCTTTTGAAATGTTAACGAAAGATGAAAAAGATGAATTACTTGATTTATTAAAAAAAATTGGGAAGTATGAAAAATAATATGTTCCAAAGGAGCTTTGGATAAATAAATCCAAGGCTTCTTTATTTGTAATGAACTCATGGCAGTCACTGCCGAAATTTGTTGAAAATTAAGAGGGGATTCGAGAATACGTATTGAATTATAATAAAGGTATGTAATGGAGAGGAGGCTCGTTCATGTCATTTAAAGACTATGAATATAAACGCCCAAATATTGAAGAGTTAAAAGAGAAATTTACTGTTGCTTTAGAGAAGTTTGATAACGCAAAAACTGTAGAAGAACAAAAACAAGTCATTCATTCAATTAATGAGATTCGCAACGATTTTGGTACAATGGGAAACCTTTGTTACATTCGCCATTCTGTTGATACGACGGATACTTTTTATAAGGAGGAGCAGGATTTCTTTGATGAATTCTCTCCAGTTGTACAAGGATATGGTACAAAATATTATAAGGCACTCATTAATTCTCCATTTCGTGAAGAATTAGAGGCGTATTATGGAAAACAATTATTTGCTCTAGCAGAATGTGATTTAAAAACATATTCAGATGAAGTCGTGAAAGATTTACAATTAGAAAATAAATTATCATCGCAATATACACAGTTATTAGCATCTGCAAAAATTGACTTTGCTGGAGAAGAAAGAACGTTATCGCAACTGATTCCGTTTATGCAAGGAAAAGAAAGAAGCGAACGTAAAGCAGCAAGTGAAGCATACTACGGATTTTTAGCTGGAAATGAGGAAGAACTAGATCGTATTTATGATGAGCTTGTTAAAGTGAGAACGAAAATCGCAAAATCTTTAGGTTTCAAAAACTTTGTTGAACTTGGATATGCAAGAATGTACCGTACAGATTATAATGCGGAGATGGTGGCTAATTACCGTCAGCAAGTGCTAGATTATATCGTTCCCGTTACAACGGAATTAAGAAAGCGACAACAAGCACGTATCGGTGTAGAGAAGTTAGCTTATTACGACGAAAACTTTGAGTTTGCTACAGGTAACCCAACTCCAAAAGGAGATGCGGATTGGATTGTTGATCATGGAAAGACAATGTATAAAGAGTTATCGGTTGAAACAGATGAATTTTTCAATTTCATGCTAGATAATGATTTATTAGATTTAGTTGCGAAAAAAGGAAAAGCTGGTGGCGGATATTGTACATATATTGAGAATTATAAAGCGCCATTTATTTTCTCAAACTTCAATGGAACATCTGGTGACATTGATGTATTAACACATGAAGCAGGTCATGCTTTCCAAGTATATGAAAGTCGTAAATTTGAAATTCCAGAATATAATTGGCCAACATATGAGGCATGTGAAATCCACTCTATGAGTATGGAATTCTTTACATGGCCATGGATGAAGCTATTCTTTGAAGAAGATGCAGATAAATATTACTTCTCTCACTTAAGTTCAGCACTCCTGTTTTTACCTTATGGTGTATCTGTTGACGAATATCAACATTATGTATATGAAAATCCTGAAGCATCACCGGAAGAGCGTAAGACAGCATGGCGTAACATAGAGAAGAAATATTTACCGCATCGTGATTATGAGGATAATGATTATTTAGAGCGCGGTGGTTTTTGGCAACGTCAAGGACATATTTATAGTTCGCCGTTCTATTATATTGATTACACGCTTGCTCAAATTTGTGCGCTACAATTTTGGAAACGTGCAAGAGATAATAGACAAGAGGCTTGGGAAGATTATGTGAATCTGTGCCAACAAGGTGGAAGTAAATCGTTCTTAGAATTAGTAGAAGTTGCAAATTTAACATCACCATTTGCTGAAGGCTGTGTAAAAAGTGTTATTACAGAAATTGAAGCATGGTTACATGCGATTGACGACACAAAATTGTAAAAAACATACGCTTTTTTTCACATGTTTAACATCGACATAATGGGAAAATGATGAGATAATAAAAGAAAATTCAGAATACTAAAGAGGTGTTTCTAATAAGGAGCACCTCTTTTCACAAACAAAAGGGGGGAACAAGTATGCTTCAATCTAATATGGATGTAAGTTTAGAAAGTTTAGTAAACTCATTACAGTCTACTCGAAGCACGCTATTATCAGAAATTGAAATGTTAAATGACACAGAAGTGAATGTAAAGCCACGCCGTGATAAATGGAGCATTATTCAAATTTTACACCACTTGCATTTAGTTGAACAATCTGTCACGTCTGCCCTTGTATATGCTTTACAAAAAAAGGAAAGAAACATAACTCCATTTAAAGACCTCCAACTTACGCTTGATCGCACACATAAACGAGAAGCTCCTCAGCAAATGCAACCAACAGAAACTTTAATGAAAAAACAGCAAGGAATTCAATTGCTAGAACATTCACGCCAAGAACTATTACACGCGCTTCATAGTGTTATAGATGAAAAAGATTTATTTGAAAATGGATTAAAGCATCCTGTTTTTAATGATCTGAATTTGTATCAATGGGTTCAATTTCTTGATTTGCATGAACAAAGACATCTTACGCAGTTAAAAGAGGCGAAACATGCAATTTTGCAACGCTAAAGTGGAAGAAGTGGGAAACCACTTCTTTTTTGATACGTGCATAGTTTTCTTTCTTATTTTGGAATACTACATGGAGAAAGAAAAGAAGGAGTTGAAAAAACATGTCTAAGAAGAAGCGAGAAGAAGAGCGCGCCTGGAAAGCACGTAAAGAAAATCAACAACCGCACGGAAAAGTGAAAGCTTTTGCTGAATTAGTTGAAGGAACAGAAAAAACGTGATGAGTATTTCATCACGTTTTTTGTATGAGTGGAAAAGTTAATAAAAAGGTTGTACCGATTCCTTTTTCACTTATAATATCAATTTTTCCATTCATAGCTTGAACAACACTGAATACGACCATCATTCCAAGTCCAGTACCTTTTTCTTTCGTTGAATAAAAAGGAGAGCCAAGACGTTTTACTTGTTCTGAATCCATACCGACTCCTGTATCTTTTATATATAACTGAATATGCTTATGATCAGGAACTAATGTGAAATAAAGATCACCGCCTTTTGGCATAGCCTCAATGCAATTTTTTAAAATATTTAATAAACATTGATTTAGTTTTTGCTTTTCACCAGCGATAAAAAAAGAAGTGCTTTGCTTTATATAATGAGTACGTACATTTGTTAAATTAGCAAGCGGTGTAATTAACGACAATGCATGTAGTAATTCTTCTTCTAACTGTAATGTTTGTTCTTTTTCAATGCTTGGTTTAGCAAAGGTTAAATAATCTGTAAGAACATGATTTGCTTGTTCGATGCCATTAATGGCAATGTCGATATATAATTTTCGTTCCTGCTCAGTGCATGTACCTGATTGTAACAGTTGTAAAAAACCTTTCGTTGAAGTTAATGGATTACGAATTTCATGAGAGATAGACGCTGCCATTTCACCAATTAAATGAAACTTTTCAGCATTTATAAGTTCGTTTTGGAGACGAACTTGAGTTTGTAATATGTGTAGTAAATATAGAATTAGAATCGTACCAAGCATTGAACATAACTCATACACAATAATATGCGGTATATAATCAGTCTTATTTGTAACCTTTGAAAGGAAGAAGGGTATCCAACTAAATCCGTATGTGAGACTGTAGATAATAGCAAGTGTTATTTTTATACGATTAGAAGTTCGATTGAAAAATTTATATGTTAATAATAGAACAATAAATAGAAGAACAGAACCGATAAGAGATGGGAAAACACCTACCCCACCTAATAATAAGCGATATATGTTTAATACAACTAAGATAGAACCACCAGCAATAGGCCCTCCCGTTAATGTACCGACAATTAATACAATATGGCGCATATCAAATTGAAAACCATTATTTGTTTTTGCTGCAAATGTAATACAGAGTACGGTAGCAAGGCAACAGAGTACAATGAATATAGCTGAATTTAATTTAGGAGAGCGTTTCCCTTTTTGATTCCAAAATAAATGATATACGAGCATTGTAATCAGGATGAATAATATATTTAAAAAGAGATAAATAATAAAGGATTTCAGTGGGATGCCTCCTCTCTTCTTAGATTAAATTAATCATACTATAAAATGAAAGAAATGAAATAATAAATAGCGGAAAAATCAGAAATTTTTACGCTAGTATACAATATGTTACAATAAGCTGTGTCAATGAAAGAAGAAATTCCGTGCATCGCGCGGGAGAGGTTCGCGAACTCCCTCTATAAAAAACTATGGAAACAACAATATCCTTAGGTATTGTTTTGTTTTTTTATTGTGACAGTTCAAGAACGTTCTTTCTTCTTATTTATAGTAGAGAAGGAGAATGAGTGAAATGAAAAAAGAAAAAGCAGTTGTTGTTTTTAGTGGAGGACAAGATAGTACGACATGTTTATTTTGGGCAATAGAGCAGTTTGCAGAGGTAGAAGCTGTAACGTTTAATTACAATCAACGTCATAAGCTAGAAATTGATTGTGCAGCGGAAATTGCAAAAGAACTAGGAATAAAGCATACGGTACTAGATATGAGTCTATTAAATCAACTTGCTCCAAATGCGTTAACCAGAACGGATATGGAGATTACACATGAAGAAGGTGAATTGCCATCGACATTTGTAGATGGACGAAATTTACTCTTCTTATCATTTGCTGCTGTATTAGCAAAACAAGTTGGAGCACGTCATATTGTAACGGGTGTATGTGAAACTGATTTCAGTGGTTATCCAGACTGCCGTGACGTGTTTGTGAAATCGTTAAATGTTACTTTAAATTTATCTATGGATTACCCGTTTGTCATTCACACGCCACTTATGTGGATTGATAAGGCTGAAACATGGAAATTATCAGATGAACTTGGAGCATTTGAGTTTGTTCGAGAAAAAACATTAACATGTTATAACGGAATCATTGGTGATGGTTGCGGTGAATGTCCAGCATGTCAACTTCGTAAAGCAGGATTAGATACGTACCTACAAGAACGCGAAGGAGCGAATAACTAATGGATAACTTTTTTGGATTTCGCATCGTAGAGAATTTGCAAAAAATGGACAAGGATATTCAGCGTAAACAACTCAAATACCATAATAAAAGAGTAATGGTCAGCAAGGAATTTACATTTGATGCAGCACACCATTTACACTGTTATGAAGGGAAATGTAAAAACTTACACGGTCACACATATAAAGTTGTATTTGGAATTAGTGGATATGTAAATGAAATAGGTCTTGCAATTGACTTTGGAGATATAAAAGAAATTTGGAAAAATGAAATCGAAATTTATCTAGATCATCGTTATTTAAACGAAACGTTACCTGCAATGAATACGACTGCTGAAAATATGGTCGTTTGGATTTATGAAAAGATGGCAGAAGCACTAACAAAAGAGAATCGAGTGAACGAATATAAAGGAGCTCGCGTTGAATTTGTTCGTCTATTTGAGACGCCGACTAGTTATGCGGAAGTAAGACGGGAGTGGATGCTTGATGAGTAAAATCCCTGTCTTAGAAATATTCGGTCCGACTATTCAAGGTGAAGGAATGGTTGTAGGGCAAAAAACAATGTTTATCCGTACAGCTGGTTGTGATTATAGCTGTGCTTGGTGTGATTCTGCTTTTACGTGGGATGGATCAGCTAAAGATCAAATTAGACAGATGACACCAGAAGATATTTGGGATGAGCTTGTTGCAATTGGAGGAGAAAATTTTTCTCATGTTACGATTTCAGGTGGAAATCCGGCATTACTGAAAAATATTGAGTTTCTTCTTTCTATATTAAAAGAAAATGGAATGCGAACGGCAATTGAAACGCAAGGGAGTAAATGGCAAGATTGGTTACTTCAAATTGATGAGGTAACAATTTCTCCAAAACCACCAAGTTCAACGATGAAAACAGATTTTCATAAGTTAGATGCTATTATTCAGAAACTAGCAGGAAAAGATATTAGTTTAAAAGTAGTAGTATTCGATGATCATGATTTTGAATATGCAGTTAAGATGCACGAACGTTATCCAAAGGTACCATTTTTCTTACAAGTAGGAAACGATGATACAAAAACAGTGGATGATGCGATGCTTATAAAAAAATTATTAGATAAGTATGAATGGCTGATTGATAAAGCTGTAAATTGTAAAGAGATGAATGATGCAAAAGTATTGCCTCAGCTTCATGCGTTAGTATGGGGAAATAAGCGCGGCGTATAACGAGAAGGGATGTTTAAAATGACAGGAAGATTAGATGAAGATTTAAAAGATGTAACATTACTAGGGAATCAAAATACAAAATATTTATTTGAATATAGCCCAGAAATATTAGAGGTATTTGATAATAATCATCCAAACCGTGATTATTTTGTAAAATTCAATTGTCCTGAATTTACAAGTTTATGCCCGAAAACAGGACAACCAGATTTTGCAACAATTTATATTAGCTATATTCCAGAGCAAAAAATGGTAGAGAGTAAATCTTTAAAGTTGTATTTATTTAGTTTCCGCAATCATGGTGATTTCCACGAAGATTGCATGAACGTTATTATGAACGATTTAATTAAATTAATGGATCCGCGTTATATTGAGGTATGGGGGAAATTCACACCACGTGGTGGCATTTCAATTGATCCATACTGCAACTACGGGCGCCCAGGTACGAAGTATGAACAAATGGCTGACTACCGCATGATGAACCACGATCTATATCCGGAAACAATTGATAATCGTTAATAGAAAGAAAGGGCCTGTATAGTATACAGGCCCTTTCTTTCTATTATATTATGCATTTTGATTAATGACAGTATAGTTTTTATGACTTACAACTGTAAGAGGTTCCATATCTAGTTCTCTAAAATTCTTCATAATTGTTATATCAACAATAACAGAGTTTTGATTTACTTTTTGAACACGGCCTTGCATTCCACCTTTAAATTCGATGATATCTCCAGTTTCTGCGATCTGCATAAGCAACTCTCCTTGTTACAGTTTTCCCAAAAAAAGAATAAATTTGGGTTTTTTTATTTCCTCCTATTTTGAACCATATTTCCTACTTTGTAAATGTTTCCAAAGTAAAAATTCGAAAAATATTCACTTTTTGTAAGAAAATATGTAGAAAATCCATGTTTTTTAGAAAAAATAGCAAAAATGCGAGAATCTTTATATCGAGGTATAATGAAAAAGTAGAATAACCTGCTGAAGTGGGAGAAATTAGAGGCGGTAAAATGATGTTTGAATTTGTGGGGAGTGTTATAGCTTTAATTTTATTTTTATTTTCTTATATGCATTTAAAAAAGATTCGTCAATATGATACGAGTACATATTTTGATGGGATGGATGGTATCCATGCTTCGATAACACATGATAGTGGTGGGGAGATGTAAAGGTATATAACTTTATTTTCTTGCGTGGTATGATGTTTAGAACTAGTGCATAATAGAGTTCATAAGTGATGAATGGAGAGTGAAAAGAATGAAGATTTCTTTTATTCGTCATGGTTGTTTAAGTCGTATAAGAGAACCGATGACAATTAATTCATTTCACGAATGGATGAAACAGTATGATTCCGAGTCAATGATACAAAAAGCTAAAATACCGATAGAAACAATAGAGGCAATTGAAGCAGCGAAATTTGTCTTAACAAGTGATCAAAGGCGTGCTGTACAATCAGCAGCTGAATTGACGGATTCTTTATCTTTTATGCAAAATTCTCTTTTTAGAGAAGCTGAAGTTCCTTCATGCTTTTTTGCTCCGAAGTGGTTGAAATGCACAATTAAGGTATGGATGTTCATTGGACGAACATTATGGATACTTGGCTACCATAAAGATGTTGAGTCTTATAAGGAAGTAAGAGAGAGGGTAAGGCAAGCGGCTTACCTGTTACATCGTTATGCTCTCGTACATGGAAGTATAGCTCTTGTAGGTCATAATTATGTGAATGTAATGATTGGTGCCGAACTGAGAGCGATGGGATGGTCTGGTTCTCCTATTTTGCACAGAGAGCCATGGGGATGTACAACATATACGTTTCACGAGGCGATGGATGGAAATATATTAAATACAAATTTAACATAAAAGCACACGATTTATATAAATCGTGTGCTTTCTTTTTAAGATATAGAAATTTTGACGTTTAATGGTTTTACGAGATGAGCATAAGGTTCCCCTACTAGCATAACAATTTCATCTTTTTTATAACCTAACTTTTCGTATAGTGAATAGGCGCGTTTGTTTTCTAAATTAACAAGTAAAGCGATTTTTTTATGCCCTTTTTCAGTTGCATAGATTTCGGCAGCTTCAATTAATTTAGAACCTATACCTTTTCCGCCGTGTGCACTTGAAACTGATAATGTATCAATGTAATACTCATCAAGCTCAGCTTCTTTTTCTAACGTAATTGATTCATCTTTATGTAATGCTCTTAAGTGATGTACAATTGGTGCGTCAAGCTGTGTTGCTTCACTACCGTGATAAGCGACAATAATTCCAACTGCACTCTCGTCTTGTTCATAGACAAAACAGTTTTCGTAGCTCAGACGGTTATTTTCTTTTGAGAACCATGTCTCAAGTCCTAGTAATACTTCTGCTTCAACTGTGCTACCTGTGATTTTTTCAGCAATTTCATGCAGAGCATTATACAATAAAGGAGCTATTGCCATTGCATCTGTCTTTTTTGCTTTCCGAATCATAGTATCCCTCCTAGTTCTATTTGTATATTGTAGCATAGTGGTATGGAACTTTGCATAATTGAATGCCGAAATGTTTGATATAGAGAAGTAGCTATGTTAGTATATGATATTTAGTGGACATATAGTAAAACAATATTGTTTGCGAAATAACGAAAATAAAATCATGGCATAATAACGAGATAAAGTGAAACGTTAATCAGTAAGATTTTTTGTTCATTCTACGACTGATTAGTAGTCAACACCAATCGGACTACCTGCAAATAGCGGGATAAATTTACAGTTGTTGACCTATAGAATATAAGATAAAATAAAATATTGCAGAGAGGTGAAATACATGGATAAAGAATTAGCAAATACAATTTTAGATCAGCTAAAAAATGGTGAAATAAAGGAGTATGTTGTTACGAAAGATGTATTTTATACGTTCAGAGAAGTTGTTGTAAATAGAGAAGACTTTAAGCATTTCATTGGTAACGCACAGCGAGGCGGGCAAGTGATTTATACATATTCAGAAACGCCACGTTCATAAAGGAGAATTTTGATCAGCAGGGCATCTCTCACTGATTAGTAGCCTTCACCAAACGGACGTTTCATGCGGGATAAATAAAAGATAAAGGAGAGGGGAATTATGGGCGATTTTAAACAAGGCATTTTACCACATTGGGATTATATGTGGAAAGATAGAGCCGGCAATCGATTTATGGGAATGGTTATGTATCCAGAGAAACGAAAATGTTCAGCAAAAGTGCTTCAGAAAATAAAAAGAGCATATGAAGAAGCAATAGAAATTAAAGTAACTGTACAAGTTCAACATACATATCAGTACGTAGAAGGACTGATTGTATACTTTGATGAAGAGGCTCCTGTATGTACAATGCTTGATAAAGATGAAAATCCACATCATATATTTGTAAAAGATATTTTGCGCATTGAGTACTCTGAATAAACTTTTCATAAATAAATTGAAGTTCCATAATAATAATCTTTTTCTATAATAGTTATCTTTTAGTATGTAACGAAAAACGAAAGTATATGTATAATATATTTAATAAGGTAAATTTGATAAATGTAATCGTTTTTTAGAGCAGATTATAGTTTCATATCTGTTCTTTTTTGCGTGATGCTGGAGAAATATATTTCTTCAGCATCTACCGTTTTATGACAAAATATATTGTTAACTTTTTTAAAAATAAGGTTAAATTCGTTGACAACTTTTTTGAAAAGCACTTTATTGACATGAGTTTTAGAATGTTGTTTCATAGTCATTGTATTGAAAAAAAACGGCTATCATGTCGAAAAGTAAAAGTTAAAAAAAGAAAGAATTTATACATATATCTTGTGTCTTATTTTGAAACGTAATACAATATATAGAGAAATCAAGAACAACATATAGAGAATATAGATTTGAGAGGGAGGGTCGGAAATGTTAGTTGCATATGATTCTATGACAGGAAACGTGAAGCGTTTCATTCACAAATTAAATATGCCGGCCGTTCAAATTGATGAAGATCTAGTAATAGATGAAGACTTTATTCTTATTACGTATACAACAGGTTTTGGAAATGTACCAGAACGTGTTTTAGACTTTTTAGAGCGCAATAATGAAAAATTAAAAGGCGTATCTGCAAGCGGCAATCGTAACTGGGGAGACATGTTCGGTGCAAGTGCTGACAAGATTTCTACTAAATATGAAGTGCCTATTGTATCAAAATTTGAGTTATCTGGAACAAATAACGATGTAGAATATTTTAAGGAAAGGGTGCGGGAGATTGCGACACATTGAACTGAATAATGAAATCACGCAAATGCAGGACGGTTTTTATCAGCTTCATAAAGATAAAGAGGCATTAGAAGTCTTTATGGAAGAAGCTAGAGAGAATACCGTTCCTTTTAATAGCGTGGCAGAGCGAATGGAGTATATGAAAGAACATGATTATTATTACAACGTTCTGGACGAGTATAGCTTGGAGGAAGTAGAGGAAGTATATAACATCGCTTATGGTGAAAACTTCGAGTTCCAATCTTATATGGCAGCATCTAAGTTCTACAAAGATTATGCGTTAAAAACGAATGATCAAAAACAATACTTAGAAAGCTATGAAGATCGTGTAGCAATTGTTTCATTATACTTAGGACGCGGTGATGTTTCGAAAGCAAGACAATTCGCAAGCATGATTGTAAAACAAAACTACCAACCAGCGACACCAACCTTTTTAAATGCGGGAAGAAGCAGAAGAGGAGAAATGGTGTCTTGTTTCTTGTTAGAGATGGATGATAGCTTAAATTCAATTGGCTTTAACATTAATACTGCGATGCAATTATCAAAAATCGGCGGGGGAGTAGCTTTAAACTTATCTAAGCTACGCGCACGTGGTGAGCAAATTAAAGGTATCGACAACGCTGCAAGTGGCGTAGTACCTGTTATGAAATTGCTTGAAGATTCGTTTTCATATGCGAATCAGCTTGGCCAACGAAAAGGTGCCGGTGCAGTATATTTAAACATTTTCCATTGGGATATTATTGAATTCCTTGATACAAAAAAAATAAATGCCGATGAGAAGAGCCGTATTCAGTCTCTATCAATCGGAATTATCGTTCCAAGTAAGTTCTTTGAGCTTGCTGAGAAAAACGAACCTTTCCATGTTTTCGCGCCTTATACGGTTTATAAAGAATATGGCAAGCATTTAGATGATATTGACATTGATGAAATGTACGATGAATTAATGAGCAATCCGAAAGTGAAGAAGAAGCCACTAGATATTAGTGCACGTGATATGCTTATTAAAATCGCTATGATTCAGCTTGAGTCTGGTTACCCATACTTAATGTTTAAATCAAATGCAAATAATCAACATCCATTGAAGGATATTGGAACTGTGAAGATGTCGAACTTATGTACAGAAATCTTCCAGCTTCAAGAAACTTCAGAAATAAATGATTACGGTACAGATGACATTATCCGTCGTGATATTAACTGTAACTTAGGATCGTTAAATATTGTAAACGTAATGGAAAATAAAGAAATTCGTGAAGCAGTTCATGCGGGAATGGAAGCTTTAACAGCTGTTTCTGATATGACGATTATTCCGAATGCACCAACTGTGAAAAAAGCAAATGACGAGCTTCATTCAGTTGGACTTGGAGCAATGAACTTACACGGATATTTAGCAAAAAATAAAATCGCTTATGAAAGTGCAGAAGCGAAAGAATTCGCTCGTACATTCTTTATGATGTTAAATTACTATTCTATTGAGAAAAGTATGGAAATCGCTACAGAAAAAGGCGAGACATTTAAAGACTTCGATAAATCTGATTATGCGAATGGCACATACTTCGAAAAGTATGAAACGACAGATTACAGTCCTGTAACTGAAAAAGTTCAGCAACTATTTGAAGGAATTCATATTCCGACAAAAGAAGATTGGACAAGTTTAAAAGAGCAAGTGCAGAAGAATGGTTTATACAACTCATATCGTCTTGCCATTGCTCCAACACAATCAATCAGTTACGTTCAAAATGCAACTTCAAGCGTAATGCCGATCGTAAGTCAAATCGAATCAAGAACATATGCGAATGCGACAACATATTATCCAATGCCGTATTTATCAAAAGATACGTTCTGGTACTATAAATCTTCTTACGATATGAATCAGTTTAAATTAATTGATTTAATCGCAGAAATTCAAGAACATATTGACCAAGGAATTAGTACAATTCTTTACGTTAATAGTGATATTTCAACACGTGAATTAGCACGTTACTACATCTATGCACATAAAAAAGGCTTAAAGAGTCTGTATTATACGAGAACACGTAAATTAAGCGTGGAAGAGTGTGTGGCTTGTACCGTTTAATGGCATATTGCCATACTAAATGAATAACCCAATAGTATGAGCAGGGTTATGAACCCTGCTCATACTTGGTTTGTTCTACTAAACGGTTAGCTTTTCATTGTTAGATGGAAATTTAACCGTTCAGTAGAACAATAATAGATATAGGGGTGATTCAATGCGCGCTGTTAACTGGAATAAAAAGGAAGATGATTTCAGTTTAATGTTTTGGAAGCAAAACATCGCTCAGTTTTGGACAGAAGAAGAAATCGCGGTTTCGTCTGACAAAAATACTTGGGTGCAATTATCGAAAGAAGAGCAAATTGCTTATAAGCGTGTATTAGGTGGTTTAACACTTTTAGATACGAAACAAGGTGGCGAAGGAATGCCACTTGTACTTGTTCATCTTGAAAATTTACAAGCGAAAAGTGTATTAGCTTTCATGGGAGCTATGGAAGAAGTACATGCGAAAAGTTATAGTCACATTTTCACAACATTAGCTACAGAAGAAGAAATTGATGATATTTTTGACTGGGTAGACAATCATCCGTTACTTGAGAAAAAAGCTGGTATTATTACTAGTTACTATCGTCGTTTATTAAAGCCTGAAGTAACGAAAAAAGAGTTATACATGGCAATGGTAGCAAGTGTGTTCTTAGAAAGTTACTTATTCTATAGTGGATTTTTCTATCCACTTTACTTAGCTGGTCAAGGTAAACTGACGGCAAGTGGTGAAATTATTAACCTTATTATCCGTTAACTTATGGCGGCTTTTGGTAGAGATACCAATTGAAAAACCCTTTTAATTGCTGGGACCCCCTATTGTAAATTTATCTGTATTATTATTGATGAATATATGCATTCAGGTTATTCTCTAACTATCAATAGATGGAAAGGAGAATAGCTGATAGGGCAATCAGCAGCGAAGCCTTTATCTAGCGATAACATGTACGGAAGTATCAGACATCGAAAACTGTATAAACAGTGGTGGGTGCGATACGTAGATAAAGGAACGTTCAACGACTATCCCAATGGCGGTGAAATTCCGCAAGAGGAGTAGGGCCAAGCGGTGGGTGAGAATCCCTTAAATCGAAATGGAGGGCTACCTGAGAAGGTAGATGATATAGTCTCTTCTTACAGGAAACTGTAAGCTGTATAAACGGCATAGGAGTAGCGAACTTATGTGAAGGTAAAGGATGAGTCAATTCACGGCGTATTCGTCGGTATTTTAGCACAACAAATCTTCGCAGAACTTTCTGTAGAAGAGCAACAAGAAGTGCAAAAAGAAACACAAGAGTTATTAATGGAACTATATGAAATTGAAATGGCCTATACAGAAGAAATTTACACTTCTATCGGTCTTGTAGAAGATGTAAATCGTTTCGTTCGTTACAATGCAAATAAAGGGCTTATGAACTTAGGACTTGAGCCGAAGTTTGAAGAAGAAGAAATTAACCCAATCGTTTTAAATGGTTTACGTACAGATACGAAAAACCATGATTTCTTCTCTGTAAAAGGAAATGGTTACGTAAAAGCAACGAACGTTGAAAAGTTAGCTGACGATGACTTCGTGTTTAACTTTTAATATAGGATTATAAGGAAAAGCTGTCTTATTGATTAATAAGACAGCTTTTCTTTATAATTTTGTTTACATAACACTATTATTTTTGTATAGCGATTTATATTTGGGAAGTTCTATTCGGTTAACGGATAGAACTTTTTTGTAATTAAATGGGTATTTACAAACCTTTTGTATCAGTGTATTATTAAACTAGTACACCGATACAAAAGGAGGGAAGAAATGAAAATAGAGTTTTCTCCAAATACACCAATTTACATTCAGGTAATGGAATACATAAAAAAAGAGATTGTAACAGGACATTTATTGCCTGGTGATAAAATTCCCTCTGTCCGTGAATTAGCGAGTGAATTACAAGTGAATCCAAATACGATTCAGCGTACATTTCAAGAGCTAGAACGGGATGGAGTTGTTGTCACACGTAGAGGAATGGGACGGTATGTAACGAATGAAGGGGAGAAAATTATGGAGCTACGAAAAGAGATGGCGAAAGAATTACTTCATTCTTTTATAGATGGAATGGACAATTTAGGTTTTTCAGAAGAAGAAATTCTTACAATTCTTCGTTCTTCATTACATGATAAGAGGGAGGAGAGCCAATGATAGAGCTATTGAAAATAGAAAACTTATGGAAGAGATACGGATTAAAAGCAGTGATCCGTGAATTAAACATAGAGATTACGGAAGGGAAAATCGTTGGGCTTGTTGGAGATAACGGGAGCGGGAAAACGACGTTATTGAAAATGATTGCAGGCTTGCAACACCCTTCTGAAGGTAGTATTACAATAGACGGCAAAAAGGTAGGATTACAGACGAAAGAAATCGTTTCATTTATGTCCGATAAGCCAGTCTTTGATGATTGGATGACTGTAAAAGATGCTTTATTTTTTTACCGAGATTTTTATAAAGACTTCGATATTCAAAAAGCGGTAGATACGATTGCAGAATTTAAAATACCGTTAGAAGAAAAAATTACAGCATTGTCAAAAGGTATGGTTGAGAAGCTGCAGATTATTTTAACGTTTTCTCGAAAAGTGAAGCTATACGTACTGGATGAGCCGTTGGGCGGGATAGATCCTCTTTCTAGAGAACATGTATTGGATCTAATTCTACAGTTCTATAGGGAAGATTGTACGATATTAATTTCCACTCACTTAATAAATGAAATTGAAAATATTTTTGATGAAGTGATCTTTTTAAAAGATGGAGAAATGGTTCTATATGAAAATGTAGAAGAAATTCGTTTTCAGAGAGGAAAAGCAGTTCATGAATTGTTTAAGGAGGTGTTTAGTAAGTGAAGTCAGTACTTTCCTATTTATGGAATGTAAATAAGAAAAGATATATTGTTACTTTTTTACTCTTTGTGCTAATTGAAGCTGTGTTATTTTCACAAATGATTGTAAGAAAAAGTGATGCGGCTATCAGTAGACAAGAGGGTATATTTGGAATCATTATGATTATATTTTTCTTTTATATTGTTTATATGTTTATACAAACAATGAAATCATATTCACGCTTACTGACTAATCCAATGTTACGACTTACAGCAATATCTGGGAAACAATATGTAATTTCTATGCTTATTTTCTCATTTATTGCAATGGCTATATGGTATGGGATATGTGGAATTCTTTTCTACGTAAGTTATGTATTAGCTTTTCCTACGACTTCTGTATATGTAGAGGCAAAAGAGATTATGCAAGTAGGCATAATTAATAATTTAATATATATGATAAGTGATTTATTTGAGTTTTTGTTTAGTGTGTTACAAATCATATTAGTAATTACTCTAGTTAAGTTACTTACGAAAAAGAAAAAGGCGCAAAATATACTAATTGTTATTATTTTTCTAGTAATAAATATAGCGATTACTTTAGCGACAACCTTGCTAGGAAAATTAGCTCCAGCTTTCCAAGTATTGCGAAGAGTAGAATATCATAGTGAAAGCAAGAGTCTATTTATTAATATGTTTCAAGAAAATGGATTTAACATTTTTAATATAAGTTTCATGGTAATGGTTAGTGCTCTAATAATATATGTAATTGCTTATATTATCGATAAAAAACTAGAAGTCTAAAGGAGGAATCAGCATTGGGAAACGTAGTAGTAAAGTTAGAGAATGTTCGAAAAAAGATTGGTGGAACGGAAATTATTCGTGGTTTATCATTTGAGGTTCGTGAAGGAGAAGTATACGGATTTCTTGGGCCGAACGGTAGCGGTAAGACGACGACGATCCGTATGATGACAGGTCTTATTTCAATGACAGAGGGCGATATTACAATTTGTGGACATAGTATTCGCTCGGAGCGTGAAAAGGCACTAGAGCAAATTGGAGCGATTGTAGAAAATCCTGAACTATATGATTATATGACAGGAATGCAAAACTTAAAGCATTTTGCGAATATGGCCATTACACCAATTAGTAAAGAGCGCATTGCTGAGATTGTAAAGCTTGTTGAATTAGAGCATGCGATTCATAAAAAGGTGAAAACATATTCACTTGGTATGAAACAACGTTTAGGAATTGCACAAGCATTACTTCATCAGCCGAAAATCTTAATTTTAGATGAGCCGACAAATGGATTAGATCCAGCTGGTATTCGCCAAATTCGTGATTATTTACAACGTTTAGCGAAAGAAGAGAATATTGCTGTAATCGTATCAAGTCACTTATTGAGTGAAATTGAATTAATGTGTGATCGCGTCGTTATTATTAAACAAGGTGAGTTTGTACAAGAGTACAACTTACATGAAAAAGTGAAACATGATGAGGCAGCCGTTGTAGCGTTTGAAGTAGGTGAAGTTCAGAAAGCAAATGAAATCATTAAAGGTAAAGCAAAAGGGAATGTAATTGTAGCATCTGTAACAAAAGACAACATTCCGCAACTTGTAAAAAAACTTGTTCATGCTGATGTGCTTGTATATGGCGTTACTGTTCAAAATAAAACGTTAGAGGATGAGTTCTTAGCGATTACTGGGGGAGTGAAAGCGTAATGTTTAAATTAATTCAAAATGAATTTTTAAAGTTGCATGCGAAAAAAGGTATGTATATTTTAATTGGTGTCATTGCGGCACTCGAAATTTTAGGTACTTTAGCAATGTTGAAGTGGGGAAAAGGTGATGAGTTTAAGGGGTCATATTTAGATTATGCAAACTCAGAGATTGGCTTAATTGTTTTATTTACAACGATTTTTGGGATTACACTTGCTGCCCGTACTCTTACTGATGAGTTCCAAAAAGGTACAATTAAACAATTGTTAATCCGTCCAAGAAAAAGACTTGCAGTTTTATTTTCTAAATATATTACAGTGTTATTAGCAATGTTATTTATCGTATTAGCTGGTATGCTAATTGCAATGATTATTGGCGGTATTGTAATGGATGGTAGTAAAACAGAATTAACATTAGGAATCGTAATGAAGTCCACTTTATATCAACTACTTTCACCGTTCTTTTTTGCAACACTTGCATTTTTCCTAGCAAATGTCTTTAGAAAATCTGTATTACCATTAATTATTACGATGTTCCTATTCTTCTTACAAGGTGCAATTAATATGGTATTAATAATGCTTGCAAAAGGTGTAGCGAAGTTTGTAGTATTCAACCATTTGGATTTAAGAGCTTACGATAGTAATAAATTAATCAATGGTGGAATGGAACCAACATTTACAGAATTTACGTTTACAACTTCATTATTACTTGTAGCTGCATACTTTGTTGTGTTACTTGTAGCATCAAGTGCATTATTCCAAAAACGTGACGTATTATAATAAAAGAAATCCCCGCTTGTAAAAACGGGGATTTTTATTACATAAATTTCTCTTAGATTGCAATCTGAAGAACAGCGATATGTTATTTTAAGAGATATGCTGTTTGAAATGATTTGAGAAAAATAGGAAGAATTTCAACTATATTCATATTATAATTTAGTTATCCTGCTATTTATAGGGAAAGTATTGATTAAAGTTTTATTGTATTTTTACTATCTTTGGGGGTGTTCTATATGCACTATGCATTTTCACGTATAAGGCTACGTAGCTTTTTTGGATGGATGATTATAGGGGTGCTCCTTATAATGATCCCATTAGGTCTAGCAAATGTTTCTGAGAATACGATGGAGGTTATTTCACAAATAACTGTATTTTTTGTATTTCCGTTACTTTGGCTATACGTAAAAACAAATAAAAATAATATTGTATTTAACAGTTTTTTTTATAAGCAAGGACATTTACCTTGGGGATTAATTGTATTAGCAACGATAATGGGAATGATTTTTTCAGTTGGCATATCTCAGATTCAATTTTACATATTAGCACATACGTTACCGAATTTCTTAGTTACTATGCTAGAAGACGGAAATGTTATTAATACGAGTAACGTATATATGACGATATTTACTTTCATTTCAGCATGTGTGTTAGCACCTATTATGGAAGAGGTTATTTTTAGGGGATTTTTCTTACAGCGAATGGCTTATAAATGGGGAATTAAAAAAGCTGTAATTATATCTTCAATTATTTTTGGCTTAGGACATTTTGATGTTATTGGTGCGTTCATGTTTGGTGTCGTTATGTGTCTTTTATATATAAAGACACAAAATATATGGACGAATATAGCTGTGCACGCTCTAAATAATTTGATTGCAACAAGTATGCAATTTTTCGGTGGAGAAGAAAGTGGTACAATCTCAATTACTGAATTACAAGCGCAAAGTAATTTATGGATTGGTATTGGTCTTACAGTTGTTGGATTACTTTGGTTAATTCCTTATGTTTGGAAACAATGGCGTACAGTAAAAGAAGTTGGCGTGCCACGCGTACGTTTTATAAATGAGCAAAAAGTAGTGAGTTCATCACAAGAAAATGAAGTGTATAGTCAAGTGATCGTAACCGATAGATTGATGGCCATAGAGTTACCAGATGAGGCTGTAAATAAGCTTCGGTTAGAAGAAAATGATTATGTAACAGTATCTGTAGAAGAAGATAAAATCGTTATAAAGAAAGCACATAATAGATAATTAAAAAGTAGCTCCTTAGGAGCTACTTTTTAATTTGTAATAATTTCTACACGAAAATTATTACCGTTCTTTACATATTTAATATCTGTAACAGTGCGGACCGTCTTTAAAATCTCCACTTTTTCACCAATTCGTGGGATGGTCGGAACATTGTCCCAAATACCAAGCAAGTCATCTAATTGTGCCGTTTTTTCATAAAACCAGATTTTCAATGTAAAGCCCCTTTCTCGAACTTTATGTATTTTAATACATAATATATTATTTTTATTCTTATTGTAAGGGTTTTTTTTATATTTTATGAATAAAAATAAATTAATCTTCTGGGAAGATATGTTCAATATCAGGAGTAAGAGATACTTCTGATAATACGATATGAGAAACGGTCGTTGCATATGAAGAAACATCATTGATAAATTCTTCCAGTTCAACGAGTGAAGGAACAGAAATTTTTACAATGTAGCATAAGCTTCCTGTTACTCGGTAACAAAAACTTGCAGATGGATAAGATTGAATAAACTGTTGCATACGTGTTGTATCACCATTTTTTAAAGTGATTTCTAAAATACAATCTAAAACGAGTCCTGCTTTTTTATAATCAATATCGATTGTGTATTTTTGAATAACACCTTCGCTTTCGAGCTTACGAACACGTTCTGAAGTAGATGGAGCAGATAAGTTTACTCGTTTCGCCAATTCACGCATCGAAAGGCGACTATCATTATATAATTCATTTAAAATTTTTCGATCAACACGGTCTAATTGCATTTGTAAATATACCTCCAGTAAAATAATGATTTTTGTAAAGGGAAAATATAAATTAAGATTCATATGAAATGTAAAGTGAACGTTATTTATTTTACAATAAAACAGAAGGAAATAGGAGGGGAAATGATGGAGAGAATTTCATTATCAAATGTAGGAGATACAAAGTTTCAAAAGTTATTAGGGCATAATTCGGATATATTACATTCGTGGAGTACGTTAGAAGATACACTGTACAATAAAGGAACTCTTTCAGCAGAGTTGAAGGAGCAAGTGAGAAGAACATTAGCGTATGGGAATGAATGTCCGTACTGTATGGCAAAAGGAAGACCTGATGATATGCAAAAGGCAGAGGAGATTGGTGTAGCCGTTACTTTTGCGCATACATTTGTTCATGACCGAAAAGCAATAGATGATACTATGTTTCACGTATTAAAACAATATTGGACAGAAAAAGAAATTGTAGAGCTTTGCGCCTATGTTTGCTTTATTACTGCGTCACAACAACTTGGTTTTCTATTTCAATTACAGCCAAATTAAGGGGGAAATGATGACAAATCAAATAGCACTTATCATAATCGATGTACAAAAGGCATTTCAATTACCAGATTGGGGCGAGAGAAATAATATTTTTGCTGAAGAAAACATGAGAATTTTATTAGAAGAATGGAGAAAAAGGGAACGACCAGTTTTTCATATTCAACATGTAAATAAAGAAAATGCTCAGTCAATGTTTTATGAGAGAGCGGAAACGGTAAACTTTAAAGAAGAAGTGCAACCACTACTTGGTGAAGTGGTTATTCAGAAATTCGTTAACAGCGCGTTCATTGGGACAAATTTAGAAGAGCAATTAAGAAAGAACAAATGTAATGCAGTAGTGGTTGTAGGATTAACGACAAATCATTGCGTGGAAACTACAACACGAATGGCAGGGAATTTAGGATTTACAACATATTTAGTGAGTGATGCAACGGCTACTTTTAACCGTAAAGGTTTAGATGGTAAGGAGTATAGTGCAGAAGATATTCACAATATGACACTTGTAAATTTACATGAAGAGTTTGCTACGATTGTGACGACAAAAGAAGTATTAAAATTATTTTAAGAAAATAATTGCAAATTATGTAGAAAAAAATAAGAATATTTCGTATAATCTAAGTACAATCATTTTGAAAATAGGGGTGGCATCATATGGAGCAAATTTCAGTAAAGAAATTAGAAGAGGTACTTGTTGTAGCAGGGGATGATAAACAGAAGCAAAAGGAATTTTATGAATTGCTCTTATCTACTGAGTTTTATGTTGCTGGTTCACTAGAAGCAGAGGACGGGGCAACAGAGGGAATACTTCGTTTGCGTCATTTCCAAGGAGAAGGTAGATGGATCGTTCCGTTCTTTACACAAATGGAATTTGTAAAAGATGTGTTGCCAGAAGGAACGCCCCTTATTACGATACGTGGGAAAGAGTTATTTGGTAGCATTGAGAAAGATGCTACAGCTGTATTAAATGTTGGTACTGATATAAGTAAAACATTTATTCCAGAAGAAATTGCAGATATCTCATCTGGACGAATTTTTAATTATTATAAGTAAAAGGAAAAGCGTAATCGCTTTTCCTTTTTAATTTGAATATGGAGTGGCTATACCGGAAGAAATAGAGACTGTTTTATTATTCGTGTTTATTGTCGCTGTAGCTCCAAGTGGAATACCGATGTTTGGACTTATATGTCCAATTGGTAAACCGAATAGGACCGGTATATAATATGGTGCGAAATATTCATATAATATTGCTTGCAATGATTGAGATGGCTTTGAAGGAGTGCAGTCGTGACAACTTGTGAAAATAACGCCCCTGCATTCATTAAACTTTCCAGATAAAAGTAGCTGATTTAACATACGGTCAATGCGGTACGGTTCTTCACCAATGTCTTCAAGTAATAAAAGTGTATTGTCCGTATTTATCTCGTAGGGCGAGCCAATTATACTTGTTAACACAGCTAAATTTCCTCCAACTAACGTACCTGTAACTGTACTGTGAGAGCAAGGTACGATACATTCTGATGCAGATAAAATGGTTGAATACGGATGGAATAGTTGATTGAAAGAGGATAAAGATAGGGAATCAATACCTTTTCCTAGTTCTTCAATCATCGGACCATGAAATGTTATAAGCTTTGCATAACGTGAAACAGCAGTATGTAAAGCTGTAATATCGCTATATCCCCAAAAGATTTTAGGGTTTTGGCGAATGATTTCATATTGAATGTGAGGGAGGAGACGAGCACTTCCGTAACCACCTCGTGCACAGAAAACGGCCTTCACTTCATTATTTGTAAATGCTTCATGTATATCGTCAAGCCGAACTTGATCACTTCCGGCTAAAAATCCATATTTCTCGTAAACGCTCTTCCCGATTATTACGGATAACCCCATCTCTTGTAATACATTCACACCTTGTAATACATTTTCGATTGTAGGTGGACCAGATGGTGCAATAATCATTACTGTATCACCTTGTTTTAATGCATTTGGATAAATCATTAAGCTCAGCCTCCTTCTCTTTCAATATATTCGCTTCATATGAAGTTCAACCCTTGCAAAAGCAGGGGAAAGCTTATCAAATAAAGAAGATATAAGGGAAATAGGAGGGAAAATGATGTTTACAAGTCGAGTAACAGACATATTAAAAATTGAGTATCCCGTTGTTCAAGCCGGTATGGCAGGCGCGATTACGACGCCAGAACTTGTTGCAGCAGTAAGTAATAGCGGAGGATTAGGGACGCTTGGAGCGGGCTATATGAGCCCAGAACAAATTCGTGAAGCGATTTATAGAATAAGAGAACTAACAGATAAGCCTTTCGGTGTTAATTTACTTGTAACGAAAGAGATACAAATAGAAGAAGAGAAGGTAAATGAGGCGAAAGTATTACTAAGCGGAGTGAATAGAGAATTAGGTATAGAAGTAGAAGGAACGTTAAAGCTTCCAAAAAGCTATAAGGAACAATTACAAGTGCTATTAGATGAAAAAGTACCGGTCGTTAGTTTTGCATTTCAAACGTTAGAAAAAGAAGAAATAAATGATTTAAAAAGAAGTGGAATAAAAGTTATCGGAACAGCTACCCATGTGAAGGAAGCGAAAGTACTTGCCGAGTTAGGAGTAGATATTATTGTCGGGCAAGGAAGCGAAGCCGGAGGGCATAGAGGAACGTTTATTGGGAAAGAACGAGATGCTATGATCGGTACTTTTGCGTTAATACCTCAGTTAGTAGGGGCTATTCCGCATATCCCAATTGTCGCAGCAGGTGGTGTAATGAACGGACAAGGGCTTGTTGCGGCATTGGCACTAGGAGCAGAAGGTGTTCAAATGGGATCGGCCTTTTTAACAAGTGAAGAGAGTATTACGCACGATGTGTATAAAGAAGCGGTTTTACATAGTACAGATACGAGCACAACTGTAACTCGTGCGTTTTCCGGGAAATATGCACGGGGTATTCGGAATGAATTTATAGAGAGACATGAAGGAAAAGAAGAAGGGCTTCCGATGTATCCAGTGCAAAACGTATTAACTTCTAAAATACGCAAAGAGGCAGCGAAGCAAAATAAGGAAGAATATATGTCGCTTTGGGCAGGACAGGCAGCATCATTAGCTCGAATCGAATCAGCTCAGTATGTAGTGGAGCGAGTTATGAAAGAAGCAGAGAATGCAATCGAACAATTACAAAATATATACAAAAAGACCACTTGAGTAATTCAAGCGGTCTTTTCACTAGTTTGCTTTATAAAATTGTTGGATGGCTTCGTCGATGTAAACCCAGCCTTTCCAACCTAAGTGCATATGATCTTTTAAGAAGTATTTATCATATTCATGATTTGAGAAGTCGGCAATTGGATAACCAGCTTTTTCAATTTGCTCATGAACTTTCTTATAGTATGCTTCGCGGCGTTCTTTCGGGAAGCCAGCGTAGTCGTACCAAGGACCTTTGACAGGAACAGAAATGAAGAGTGGTTTTGCACCAGATTGTTTTAATAAATCAAGTACAATTTGTAAATCTTCATATTCTGGCGATTGGTCGTAAGCATCATTTTTTAAGTAACCTTCACGTTGCTTTAATTTTTTCTTAATTTTGCTATTGAAGTAACCATCTTCGATACCATATTCATTAGATCCAGATTCTGCTGCACCTGTTTGATCCGCATGTTTACGAGCTTCTTCCCAGTTCATTTGTTTTAATGAAGGATCGAGCTTCTCTTTGTGCGGTTTAATATTAAACATAGCTGTAAATAAATCTTTACGATCTAAAATGTTACGGTAAATATAAGCGAAAGGTTTAGCAGCAATTGCTTTTACTTTATACTTCGTATCATCATAAGCGATACCTTCAAGCGAGATTTTTAATAAAGTTTCTTTTTTTACAATCTCAAAGTTTAATAAACGCTTTGCAATTTGTTTTTTCATTTCAGGTTTTAAATCATTGTTGAAAATGAAGTGGTAACCTTGTTGTTTTGAAAAGTTAGGTGCAAAGTGCGTTTCATCAATACCTTGTGGTACAAACCATTGCGGAGAAAGAACGAATACCATTTTCTTATCTTTCAATTGATCCATTGTAGATGCAAAGTTTAACACATGTACAAGGTCTTGTGTTCCGCCGCGTCCAAGAAGGAATGGCGTAAATCCTTCAGGCTTTACTTTAAAATAATTAGATGGATGGAAAGCATCCATACGTGCGAATTCCGATGAACCGTACATCGGAAGATATTTTGGATCTGCTAACATCTTTTGCTGTAAAATCATACTTTGAATTTTTTCTTCTTTTAAAGAAGTGGCAGCTTGTTCTACTTTTTCATCACTTAAAAGTGGAAGTAGGAAGCGCGTTGGAATAAGTAAGAATACAGCAAAAAGGGCCAATGCTAAAAGCATCGGACCAAATTTTGCTTTGTTCATCGGATTTCTTCCAACTTTTTAATAACCATGTTTGGTGTAGCCCACTCGTCACGGTCAAAATCAGAAATAGAAACTTCAATATCTAAACGCTCTTGGAATTCAACTAATAAAGATACTACAGCAAAAGAATCAAGAATACCTTCTTCAAATAATTGAACATCTAAGTTTTCTTTCACAATATCGTTTTCACATACTTCTTCTAAAATATCTAATACTTGCTCTTTGAATTCTGCCATTTTTAAAATCTCCTTTATATCCGAAATATATTATATGTGCAACTTCTTAATGGAATAAGAAGGGTGCATTAAAAGTATCTGTTAAGGTGTCCAGAGAAGATTAGGAAACCGAAACATACAATGTGGAACGTAATTACAATCGCAAGGATGCGTGTGAATTTATTGTTTGGCCAAAATTTATGCTTCTTGTTTTTTCGTTCGAAAATATCGAATAAAATAAACAGTGCGGCATGATATAGACCATAAATAATATACTGCGCAACAGCGCTTCCTTGGATATGCCAAATTCCCATAATGAAGAAGTTTAAAAATGCACCGATATACGAAATTGTGTAACGGTTCTTAATTAACTTTTTCTTCGTTGCAAAAAATACGAAACGCATGTAGATGAAGTCACGGAACCAGAATGATAAACTCATGTGCCAGCGGTTCCAGAAGTCTTTAATATTACGACTAAGGAATGGTTTATTAAAGTTTTCTGGCGTTTTAATTCCCATCATATAACTTACACCAATTACAAAAGAGCTATAACCAGCAAAATCAAAGAATAGATATAAGCTATAGCTATACATGTAAATCATATTTGAAAAGATTGTATCGTGTTGAGCGAATGCTGGATCCATACAATATTGCTTTATTAAGTAAGCAATAATAAATTTATACAAGAAACCTTGGAAAATACGATTTAGTCCTGTATATAGTAAATTTTGATATTCTTCAGCGCTAGGTGGCTTTTGAATATCTTTTTGGAATCTACGGTAACGATCGATAGGTCCTGTTGAAATCGCAGGGAAAAATAAAACGAATTCCCAGAAGTTAAAGAAAGAAAGCTCTTTAATTAAACCATCACGAACTTCAAATACCATTTGAACTGCTCTGAATGTTACGTAAGATATACCTAGAAAAACAACAAGTTTTAACTCAGGTAGTAACGATGCAAATGGTGCGATTTTTGCCAAAATAAGAGGCAAAATCGATAAAATAACAGCTATGCAAAATGTGAATGTACTATTATTTTGTTTTCTTAAAATTAAATAGCCTTTAATTAGGGCATATTGCCAAATAATAAATGCGGCTAACATCATTGCTTGCTTTGGTTTATCTGAGAAGATAATAGCAAGCATGACTAATGTTAAAACGGCATTATATTTACGCAACATTTTACCTTTTAATCCAGCTATGATAGTAGGTATTAATAAAATGCCCACTATAGCGAAAAAATAAAATGATCCATATGCGGTCATGCTGTAACCTCACTCAATAATTTTTTGCGATCTACCTTTCCATTTGGTGTCATTGGAATAGAAGATTGATACATGAATTTACGTGGAATCATGTAGTTTGGTAATCGCTCATTGAGTTCTTTTTTGATTGCAGATGTTAATTTGAATTCTTTTTCAAACGAATGCTCCCCAGGAACAACAACCGCTAATAAATAATCGTATTTCTCACCTTTTTTAATTGGAACGATAACTGCTCCTTCTACGTAAGAACACGCACGAAGGTGATGCTCAATTTCTTCTAATTCCATTCGATAACCATGCAACTTAATTTGGAAATCAAGACGACCATTATAGAATAGAAGACCATTTTCAACATAGCCAGCATCGCCTGTTTTATAGGCGCGCTCACCGTCAATCATAGTAAATGCTTTTTCTGTTAATTCAGGGCTTCCTAAATATCCAACGCTTACGCTTGGACCGACAATTACGATTTCACCTTTTTCACCATCAGGTGCAATCGTGCCATCTTCTTTCATAATAAGAAGGCGACAGTCTGATTTACAATAGCCAACTGGAAGTGATTTGTATTGATTAAGCACTTCTTCTGTAACGTGAATACCTGTTACAGCGACAGTAGCTTCTGTTGGACCGTAAGTATTCATAATTGTTGCTTTTGGGAAACGCTCAATTAATTTTCTAGCCACTTCATTTGGTAACACTTCACCGCAGAATAAGAATGTTTTCATGTTCGGTAGCATACTTTCAGAGAAGGATGATTCCATTAAACACATTTCAGCGAAAGAAGGTGTCGAAGTCCATACTTGAATATCCGATTGCTCTAAAGAAGCAAACAAGTCTTTTGGACGCGCAATCATATCTTTATCGATTGCCCAAAGTGTACCACCTGTTACTAATGATGGGTAAATATCCATTACAGATAAATCGAATGAGAAAGGTGCTTGATTTAAGAATACTTGCCCTGTTTGTAAGTTGAAATCTTCTACAGCCCATTTTGTAAAGCTAACAAGGCAGTTATAAGTAATCTGAACCCCTTTCGGATTACCTGTGCTTCCTGATGTGTAAATAATGTAGAAGTTCTCATCACCTTTTACCGCATGTTCAGGATTTGGAGTGTTCCCTTTATGAGTAAAGAAAATATCTTTTAAGTTGTCTTCACTTACGATGCGAACTGGTAAATCAGTTACAGTTACTGCTGTTGCCGATAAAAGTAATTTCGCACCAGAATTTTCAGCAATACGTTGTACACGATCAGCTGGGATAGATAAATCTACAGGAATGTAAGCATGTCCAGCTTTTACACATCCTAAAAAGTTAACAATCATTTCAGGTTGCATATGGCCATACACCATAATTGGTGAACGATCGTCTGGATACTCAGAAGAAATCCAATGTGCCAACGCATCAGAATCTTCCTTTAATTGTTTGTACGTAATTTTCGCATCTCGCCAAACAAAAGCGGTTTGATCAGGCGTTTCTGCAGCCCACTTTTCAATTTGTTCTAATAACTTCATAACGTTCCCACCCTAGAATTCATTGTAAATAAATGTACTTGTGTTTGTATCATGGAATCCATACAACCAAAGTAATGCAAATAAAATTGCAAGATAATAAACCGTCTTTGCAACCCATTGTGTGAGTGGTCGAGACCATATCTCTTTTAATCTTTCCATGTCTTTCCCTCTCTTAATGAAATAATAGCTCTTTGTAGGTATCATGTCCTACATTATTGTGAAAAAAACAAAATCCCACATTTTAGGTAAAAATAAGTCAAAAGGCTCTTTTTTGATATTAGCACTAAATACTAAAAAAGAAAATCCCTAACTTAGCAATTATATTACATTCAGCATGAATTTGTAATGGGTTTGACATGTAAATAGAAAGTGGATTGTGTGAATACATAAAAGTGGACTATAAGAATACGTAAAAATACAGTATTTGTTTTTATTAATCATTCAAGACGGAGTAAACTTTTAAATTTCTAGTTCTTTTGAAAAGGAGGAAATTATCATGAATAGAGTGTGGAAGAATCTAATTTCGGAAGAAAATATCGTGAAATGGAGAAGGCACTTCCATAAGTATCCGGAATTATCATTTCATGAAAAAGAAACTTCGCAATTTATATATGATACATTATGCTCATTTTCTTCTTTTGAAGTAACGAGACCGACGAAGTATAGTGTACTAGCAATTAAAAGAGGTGTGAAGCAAGGGAAAGTAATTGCGATTCGAGCTGATATAGATGCTTTGCCAATTCAAGAGGAGACAAGTAAATCTTATACATCTGTGAATAAAGGAATGATGCATGCATGTGGGCACGATGCTCACACAGCTATTTTATTAAGCACAGCAGAGGTGCTATCAAATATAAAGGAAGATTTTGCAGGTGAGATTCGTCTATTCTTTCAGCACGCAGAAGAGGTGTATCCTGGCGGGGGACAAGAAATGGTTGAGGCAGGTGTAATGGACGGTGTTGATTATGTAATAGGTTTACATGTTATGTCTGGATTAGAAAGCGGAAAGATAGGAATTGTGTATGGGCCGATGATGGCGGCACCAGACGTATTTACAGTTGAAATTCAAGGCAAAGGAGGACATGCGGCGCGACCAGAAGAAACGATAGACCCTATTGCTATCGGAGCACAGATTATTACAAATTTACAACATATCGTATCAAGAAATACGAGTGCTTTTATGCAAAGGGTTATTTCAGTTACACAATTTCATGGGGGAACGGCTGACAATATTATTCCTAGTACAGCAACTTTAATGGGAACCGTTCGTTCATTTAATCAAGCATTGAGGGTGGAAGCAGAAGGGAAAATCGAGAAAATTGTGAAAGGAATTACAGAAGCACATGGAGGATCGTATACATATACGTATCGATATGGATATGATCCGGTTATTAATGATGAATATATTACGAAAATAGTAGAAGAAAGTGCACTACATTTGTTTGGGAATGAGCGTGTTGTGAAGCTTGAACCTTCTATGGGTGGGGAAGATTTTTCAGCATATTTAAGAAAAGCACCCGGTTGTTTCATTAAATTAGGAACAGGTAATGAAAATATATATACTTGTTATCCACATCATCATCCGAAATTTGACGTGGATGAATCAGCATTAATTTGTGGAGTGGAGCTATTTTTAGAGACGACTATAAGATTACTAAAATCATAGAAAAACAAAAAAAGGCAACTGCACTCTATTGCAGTTGCTTTTATTTCTTTCCGTCAGAGAGGGCTGAGAAAGAACTATGCTCATTCATAGTATATGAATAGCTAACGGACAAGCTTGTACATTTTAATCATTTTTTTAAAAATAGTTGTTGACATTGATAATCAATGTCAATTAATCTAAAAGTAGTTGAAATTGATAATTATTATCAATAGGATGGATGCGACATGTTAATGAGAAAAAATTTTCACCTTCTGCGGAGGGGATTAAAAGATAAAAATAAAGATAAAGATGTTGATCAGCATATGGAATGGCAAAGAAATGTAATTCGGTCTGAATATGTAGATGAGAAGAAGAGCATTCAAACAGAAAAAGAGATACAAAGTAAAGGGAGAGGTTCAGTTGAGTAAGTTAGTAATGATTTTTGCAAGTATGAGTGGAAATACAGAGGAAATGGCTGACCACATTGCCGGCGTAATTCGTGAAACAGAAAATGAAATTGAAGTTATTGATATTATGGATTCACCAGAAGCTTCTATATTAGAACAGTATGATGGAATTATTTTAGGTGCATATACTTGGGGAGATGGTGATCTTCCTGATGATTTCTTAGATTTTTATGATGCAATGGATTCTATTGATTTAACTGGGAAAAAAGCGGCAGTATTCGGATCGTGTGATTCGGCTTATCCGAAATACGGAGTGGCAGTTGACATTTTAATAGAAAAGCTACAAGAGCGCGGGGCAGCAGTTGTGTTAGAAGGACTAAAAGTAGAATTAACGCCAGAAGATGAAGATGTAGAAAAATGTTTACAGTTTGGAGCTGAATTTGTAAAACACCTTTCTTAATGGCAGAAGGGAGATGAAGAGCAAGTGCATGAGAAAATCTCAATCAAAACGATGACAGATTATCATTTGTATGATTTTATGCGTTGTCCGCATAAATTTTATTTTCGTCATATAAAAAGAAGAGAACCTTCTTCATTTGAATGGCAACAAATAGCACAAATGATTGTCAATCAAATTATTAACGAGTATTACACGCTACCTGCGGGTCAACAAACGAAAATTGTACTTTTAATATTAATAGAAAAGTATTGGAAAAAAGTAAGGATTAATATGTTTGCTTCGAAGACGGAGTACTATATTGTATTAGCTAAGCTAACGGATCACTTATTACAGTTTGTTGAAAAGGATGATAGTCAGACACCACCATTGTTTTTATACGAGAAGTTTCAAACATATATGGAAGAGTTAGGTGTCCACATGTCATTGACATTTGAAGTTGGTGAGTGGAGTGCTGGGTCGTTTGTAATTAAAAAGTATGTCGTCGATGCGGATGAGGAAATGCTTGCTCTTTGTCAGAAGCTAATGACAGTATTCAGTTATAAAGCTTTCGGCGTTCTTCCAGGAAAGATTGAAGTTATTAATTTAATAGAAGGAACTAAGTATGAGTACATTCCAAAACAGGAAGATATTATAACTGGAATGGCTGATTTATCTAGAATGAAAGAAATGTTGCAACAACCTGAGCATTATACAGAGCGCCATTTTCGTTCTGAGTGTATAAGTTGTGCATTTCGTAGTGAATGCCAAGGGGAAGAAGTAAAGAAAGAAGCGGAGCAGAAGAAAAATATCGTACATTAAAGGATGCAACTTTGCATCCTTTTTTGTTGTTGACATGAAAAGCTTTTCATCATTTACCGTATATTTGTAGCAGATTTTAATAAAGGGAGGAATAATCAATGAAAGATGAAACGAAAGTATTTCAGTGGTTAAAAGAACAGAATGCTCCTTTTGAAATTCAACTGCAAATTTTACAAGCATTTCAACTGTATAAAGTCATTGTTGAAATGGATAAAAAGTTAATGTTGTATGAGGAGAGAGTATATAGGGAGAGAATGTAATCTCATCCCTGCAGTATTATTTTCAGTTGTTCTGTACCCGATATGAATTCAAGTTCCTCGTTTCTAAGTTAAGTTATTCCACTTTACGATATCAGAATTTTCTTTCTATATGTTAAAATATAGCTATCATTATGAAGAAGGGCGGGAGTATTACGAAAAAAAGACTGTTAATCAGTTCTCTATGTATCGCTTTTATATTGTTATGGTCATATAAAGAGGAGGTTTTTGCTACCTTTAAACCGATTGATCAGTACGAGTTAAATAAGGAGTTAAAGAACAAAAGTATAGAAAATTTAACTCATAATGAAATGAAAAAGGTAGGAGAGCATTTTGTGACCGAGCAACTATCAGTGTTTGGGTCTACTAATAAAGAAGATGTGAAACGAAAAGGTGAAGAACTATTTTTAAATAGAGGGTATGAACAATTAATGGGAAATTATTATCCAAATCGTTTTCGAGATTTAGAGTATAAATTTACAAACGAGGAGATACGTGAAGAGACCGATGAGAGTTTTCTTTATCAAGCTGTAGCGTACGTTGCGGGTACTGAAAATGGTAAGAGAAGCGAAATGAAATTGAATTATGAAGTGAAAATTGTAAAGGTTAATAATATATTTATGGTGCTAGAACAAAAGCAACGCGTACAATAAAGGAAATTCATTGCTCAATAGAACATTTTGGGGTGTGTACTACTTAATGCGGAATAAAAAGGCCCTCAAGGAATAAAGGGCCTTTAAAGATTTTCATTTTGTTGACCAAGTTCTTTTTGAGCAATATATAAATTTCCTTGCTCGACTTGTTTAAGGGTATGAACAGAATCCCCTGCATATCCTTTTTGTGTTTTAACAGTTCTTTTTGAACGATTGGAATCTTGTTTCTTCATATAATAGGCCACCTTTCATCAAAAATAAACGAAAATGATAAGTATGAGTAATACAGCAGCGAAAATGGTAATGCCCATTAAAAACGAAGTGTTTTTATATTTAGGTGGCTTATGTACATCTTGCCGATATCCAGGTGAAATTTCAGGGGCAAATTCTTCATCGAATGATTGCTTTTTTTCTTTGTCGTCCATATGTACCCACCTTTCTTGTTCATTATATTATACGTTACAAGAAAAAATATGCATAAAGAAAACAGCCGCTTTATTATTAGCGGCTGTTTTGTGTTGTATATTTTCGTTGTACTTGAAAGAGACGGATAAGTAGGAAGGCAGCGCCAAATGCTAGACCGATAATAAGACCGATCCAATAGCCTTTTGCGGCCCATTCTGTATACGTTGCTAATATATAACCTAGTGGTAGACCTATTATCCAATAAGCAATTAAAGTCATAATTAGAGCGACATTTACATCTTTATAACCACGCAGAGCTCCTTGTACAGGGGTTGCAATTGCATCTGAAATTTGAAATAAAATCGCAAAGATAAGAAATTCTTTTGCTAAATGATGAACTTTTGCATCTGTCGTATAAATAGAAGCAATTTGATCATCAAAGAAGTAGAGAAGAATCGAATATAATAAAGCAAAGGCAAGGGCTAATCCAATTCCAATCAGTCCGTATTGTTTTGCATTATCGAAACGTTTTGCACCAACTTCGAATCCGACCGCAATAGTCATTGCCATTGCTAAACTTAGCGGAGTCATATATAACAAGGAAGCAAAGTTCATAGCTGCTTGGTGAGCTGCAATAGTTGTCGTACTAAAATTACTCATCATAAGCGTTACCGCAGCGAAAATACTCGTTTCAAAAAAGATAGCAAATCCGATAGGGACGCCAAGCTTTAAGAATGCTGTCCAACTCGAAAGAGAAGGGCGGTATAATTGTTTGAAAATGTTGAAAGAGGCAAAAGGCTCTTTCGTCTGAATAATAATGACTGTAATAATTAAAATGCACCAATATGTTGCAGTGGAAGCAATTGCCGCTCCGACACCACCAAGTTTTGGGAAACCGAAGTTACCAAAGATTAATAAGTAATTTAATATTACGTTAATTGGTAATGATAGTAATGTAATAATCATCGTTGTTCGAGTTTTTCCTAATGCATCAATAAATCCACGTAAAACCGTGTAAGTGAATAAAGGTATAATTCCTATTGCGATAATACTTAAAAATTGAGCTGCAATACGTTCCACAGGTTCTTCTAAGCGCATGCCGTTTAAAATAGGTGAAACGACGAAGAAACCGATGAGGATAACAACGAAGCTAGCACAAATTGCTAAATAAACTGCTTGTATGACAACGTGAGGAACGTCCTCTTTTTTCTTGGATCCAACGAGCTGGGCAACAATGGGAGTCGTGGCCATTAAAATCCCTGTTAACCCAGTACTAACTGGAATCCATATACTTGTTCCAATTGCGACACCTGCTAAATCAGTTGGGCTTGCATGTCCTGACATTGTTGTATCAAAAAAACTCATCGCAAATAATGACATTTGCGTTACGAAAATCGGAAAAAATAGTAATACAAATTGCTTTAACTTTTGTGAGAATGAAGTAGTTTCTTTCATAAAATCCCCTTTCCGTATAAAAAAACAAACTCTTACTATCATACAATTTAATCAAAGATTAGAAAAGAAATACGCGCCTACAACATATGAAACCAATAAAAAAAGGATGCACTTTGAAAAGGGATAAGGTATTATGATAAGGTGTGAAAAAATTACATATTATTTGTTATTAAGGAGGCACTACTTGTGGCTGATTGGTTAATTGGTTTAATCATGGGTGCTGTTGAAGGGTTAACAGAGTTTCTACCAGTATCATCAACAGGACATATGATTTTAACAGGACATTTAATTGGATTTGACGATGAGAGAGCGAAAGTTTTTGAAGTTGTTATCCAATTGGGATCGATTTTAGCAGTTGTTGTTATATTTTGGAAGCGTCTATGGTCGTTAGTTGGAATAGGTAAAGTAACAGACGGACCATCGTTAAATTTATTACATATTATTATCGGGATGATTCCTGCCGGGGTACTTGGCGTATTATTCCATAGCACTATTAAAGAGGTTTTATTTGGTCCAGGACCAGTTGTTATTAGCTTAGTAGCCGGTGGTATTTTAATGATTGTTGCTGAGAAGTTTTCGAAACCAAGTACAGCAAGAACGTTAGATGAAATCACATATAAACAGGCATTTACAATTGGAATGTTCCAATGTTTAGCTCTTTGGCCAGGATTTTCTCGTTCTGGTTCTACAATAAGTGGTGGTTTATTAGCTCGCGTGTCGCATACAGCGGCAGCTGAATATACGTTCATTTTAGCGGTACCGATGATGGTAGCTGCAAGTGGCTTAGATTTAATTAAAAGCTGGGATGTATTAAGCTCAGCAGATATAACGCTATTTGTAACAGGATTTGTAACTGCATTCGTTGTTGCGATGCTTGCAATTGTTTCATTCTTGAAATTATTATCTCGTGTAAAACTAACACCGTTCGCTTATTATCGTTTCATTTTAGCTGCGGTATTCTATTTCTTCATTATGTAAAATAAAAACCTGCCGAGCTCGGCAGGTTTTTATTTTACTAATTTTTCTATCATGTTTTCCATTACATGTTCCCAAAGAGAAGTATCATCAGCTAATGTAGCACGGAAATTAGCATACATTTCTTTTTGTTTTTCTTCGAATGTTGGATCTTCTTTTTCAGGTAATGTAGCGCGCATTGAAGTTACTAATTCTTGTACTTTTGGAGCGCGTGGTCCAAAGACGGCTTGTTCATTTCCATCTTTATCAATGAAAATAAAGATTGGAATCGCACGTGCTGTTCCATTTGTTAAATATTGATCCATTAATTCTAAGTTTTCATCGCGAATTAATAAACGCATGTCAATATTTGCAACTTCAGAAATTCGTTTCATAACAGGTACGCATAAAAGAGCATCGCCACACCAATCGGCAGTTAATACGATAACACGCCAGCCATCATTTTGACGTTCTTCTAATACAGGAAGTAATTCATTTGGAATTAAAAAGTTATTGTAAATGTGTAGTAGCTCGTATTGGTTTACTTTCATTTCATTCACATATGTATCAAAGGACATACCTTTATCAGCCCATTGTTGTAAGTTCATAATTAACACCTCTTTAGTAAGATTTGCTTTCATTGTACCAATTTTTATATAGAAAAGCTTGTATTCTTACTCTTTCTTGTCACTTAATAATTTATTTAATAGAAAAAAGAATAGTACGGCACATAATTCAGCTAAGTTGGACATTTGTACATTTTCTATCCAATCATCAGCAGTATGAATGACGAACCAATCTAGTGTAATTTCAATGAATGAGAAAAGAGTGATAGAAATCCAATTTGGCATGTTTTGAGTCGATGGATATAGCAGCGCTTTGAAGAAACTGAAAATAAAAAATGTAATACCTTCTAAGAAAGTGATTAATAAAAAAAAGAGAAGTAAAGCAGTACGTGAACTATACGCTATACCTGTAATTTGAAAGATTCCTACATATACAAAAAATATAAATGCAAAAACTATAATGAGAAAAAGAGCAATAATACTAATAATAATTATTTTATCTTTTTGGCTGAGATTTGAGAACCTCTCCTCCTCACGCATTAAAATCCCCCTTTTTCTGGAAGTTGACTTCATTTTATCATGAAATACATATTAAAAAACTACGAATTATGGGAAAATAAGATGACAAAAAGTAAGATTTCATGTAAAATTATTAATAAGGTTTTTATTTAACTAAATGAAATAAAAGGAGCTGTCAATGTTGTCTCAAAATCGAGAGCAATTAATGGAAGAACTATCGACAAATGTGTTTGCTATGTTTCGCACATTGCGTAATGATATCGGAAAAATATTCGGTGGTTACATACCGTGGAATGAATTCATCGTTCTGAGAATATTAAATCGTACGAATAAAGAAATGGTATCGCGTGTAGCAAATGAATTAAATGTGTCGAATAGTCATATTACAGCTGTTACAGAAAAATTAATTAATAAAGGTTTTGTAACTCGTTCACGTTCTACATCAGATCGCCGAGTTGTGTATTTAGAGATTACAGAACAAGGGAAAGATTTAGTTGCGAAAATGGAAGATGCGAAAAAACAATATTTACAAGAAAGATTCTCTGCACTTTCAGAAGATGAAATGAATGTAATGATTTCAATTTCCAAAAAACTTATTTAAGTGATTATAAACAAGAAAACGCTTACGTGATGAAATAGAAGATCTTCCTTATATATGGGAGGTCTTCTTTCGTGTGTAATAGATGTTAAAAAATAAAATGTGTATGAAAAAACATAGAGCGCCATACTACTAATACAAGGAAGGAGGGAGAGATATGACGAATCGTAACGGTAGTAAAGGGAGCGGTAATCAAGGATCACCAAAGTCCGGCCAGTTTAATCAGGAATTTAGCACTGAATTTGAAACTGGTAATGATAATAAAGGGAAAGAATATCGTTCTAAAAAAGGGAGTAAATCAAAAAAGGAGTGAATTAATTCAC
>NZ_KV827854.1:93671-95501 GCF_001836235.1 Bacillus sp. HMSC036E02
GTGAATTAATTCACTCCTTTTTTGATTTACGATGCTGCCGATTGATCCGTATTATATTTTTCTTCTGATTTTGCGACAATCATTGCGCAAATTGCATCCCCAGAAATGTTTACAGCTGTTCTAGACATATCTAGAATACGGTCAATACCGATAATTAAAGCGATACCTTCTACTGGTAGATTTACTTGATTTAAAACCATTGTAAGCATTACAAGTCCAACACCAGGTACACCAGCAGTACCGATACTAGCTAGTACAGCAGTTAATACGACCATAGCTAATTGCGGTAATGTAAGTTCAACTCCGTATACTTGAGCGATAAATACAGTGGCTACTCCTTGCATAATGGCAGTACCATCCATATTAATAGTTGCCCCTAGTGGTTGTACAAATGAGCTTATCGCTTTTGGAACGCCAAGCTTATCTTGTGCTGTTTTCATTGCAAATGGAAGCGATGCATTAGAGCTAGATGTACTAAATCCAATTGCCATTACTGGTCCGAAATGTTTAAAGAAACGAACAATATTTTCTTTTGCTAATACCTTTAATAAGCCACCATATACAAAAACCCCGTGAATAATGAGTACTAACATAACGACAATCATATACTTGAACATCGCAGCGACGCCTGCAAGCCCCATTTTACCAACGGATGAAGCGAGCAAACCGAATGTTCCAATTGGGGCTAATTTCATAACGAGATTAACAAGATACATCATTAATTCGTTGCCCTGTTCAAGTAATGAATGGATACCTTGAACTCGTTTTCCTAAAATAGCTATACCGAGTCCAATCAATACGGCAAAGGCAATGATTTGTAACATGTTTCCGTCAGCCATCGCTTTTGCTGGGTTATCTGGTACGATATTTAGCAATGTGTCAACGAAAGATGTTTCAGTTTTTGCACCTTCATACTTAAGACCTTCTGTTTTAAAATTACCGCCAGCTCCTGGTTTTATAATAAGTGCAAATGTAACCGCTATAGAGATGGCAACCGCAGTTGTTACGAGAAAGAATGAAATTGATTTTAAACCGATTCTTCCAAGTTGTTTCGGATCTCCAAGGCCGGCAGCACCAAGTACGATAGAAATGAACACAACAGGAACAACTAGCATTTTAATAAGTCGAATAAACAATTGACCAATTGGGTTGAACACATATTGATTTAGTGGCTCAAAGATAGATGGAGCAGCTAAATTTAGAGTGAGTCCAACAACTAGACCTAGAAATAATGCGATTAAGATTGCTTTTGTTTGTTTCAATAAAATCCCCCCTTTTGTTTTTGTGAAATTTCTTTCTAAAGTAATTATACCGAAAAAATCCCTAATTTAACAATATTTTCTGAATTTTTGGTTTTTAGGTGTAGATAGACTGATTTTGTGTTTGGAAAATAAAATAGACCATCACATAGGATGGTCTAGGGAAGGGGACAATTTATGTCAATTTAATTAGGGATGGAAGTTGCTTTAAGACACTGGGGAATGTCTTATAAATTAGGGAGGAACAACTTCGATACATATACTATAAAAGGTAGATGTGACCTCTGTGTGAACATAGAGTGAAAGAGAGAGGGAGTTTTAAATAAAAGATAGAAAGACAAAAAAATAAGACCATCATTTATAAGATGGTCAAGGAAGGGGACAATTTATGTCAATTTAATTAGGGATGGAAGTTGCTTTAAGACACTGGGGAATGTCTTATAAATTAGGGAGGAACAACTTCAATACATATACTATAAAAGGTAGGTGTGACTCTCATGTGAACATAGGGTGAAAGAGAGAGGGAGTTTTAAATAAAAGGTAGAAAGACAAAAAAATAAGACCATCATTT